>NZ_JAPPTO010000021.1:0-102814 GCF_027587135.1 Vibrio sp. MM46 | reverse complement strand
TTGCGCTATTATTTTGGTTTACGACCAACGAGTCCCGCTCGTGTGCAGTCCAATTGAGTGCAAGTCCAACCGCTCCGCCACTTATTTAGAAACCCAGCCTCCGGACTGGGTTTTGTCATTTCTAGAGTACGATTCCCTCTTTCTAGAAAACGAGCCCGCAAAAGTTTCAGATAACCTGCAATTTCTTCCGATGTCCCTACCTTAATTACTCTTATTCAGAAAAACACCACACAACGATGTGGTTCGACAGAACAACTTTTGTATTTAGATACTCATTGACTTTTCAACTAGAGCTCAGTGGTTCGTAAATTTGCTTGAGCACTAATGTTTGGACTTAGTCACACTCACATAGAACGTCTTGTCCTCGCTAGTAAAGATCTTGAGGTTTGCAAAAGTGAATCTGATAGATTTTGCTAGCCATCTTTATGCATTCCTGTAGATTTTTCTCAAGTTGAAGCTATTCATTACCACTTTGGCTGTATTTGGTTGATCGAACTATAAAAGGTGCTGGGCTAGGGAATAGAATATTGTCTAGAGGTCTAGTCGCGAACAAAGTATAAAAAAGGCAGCCAGTTGGCTGCCTTTTTTTAAGAATTGTCGCGGTACTTATTCTTGAGATGCTTTTGCTTCTTGTGGTTCCGATGAAACTTTTGCTTCCATGTCTTTCTCTGCTTGTTTCGCTTTCTCGATCATTGGCGTAATGGTGGAGCCTTGAATCAGGATTGAGAACACAACCACCGAGTAGGTCATCACCATGATGATCTCTTTCACATCAATCAATTTCTCTGGAATAACTAAGATACCCGATGGGATTGATAGTGCCATAGCTAGAGCGAGGCCGCCGCGCAAGCCACCCCAAGTTAAGATCTTAATAGACCAAGGATTATATTTTCTATAGCGCTTAAATCCGATGTAAGAAATGAACACGCTTAGATAGCGAGCAGCCAGTACTAGTGGTACTGAAATTGCCATCATGATCCAGTCTTCTTTGTGGAATTCGAACAACAGCATCGACATACCAATAAGAAGGAATAGCACCCCATTTAGGAACTCATCGACCAATTCCCAAAAGTGGTCTAGATGATCTTCACTCTCTTTAGAGAAACCAATGAAGCGCGTCCAATTACCGATCATGATACCCGATACCACCATCGCAAGTGGTCCAGATACGTGAAGGTATTCTGCAAATGCGTAACCAGCGGTTGGTACACCTATAGTAAGTAGTAGTTCCATTGAGTGGTCATCAGTTGCGCTGATTAGGTAATGGAAAATTAAACCTAGTACGAAGCCGTAAACGATGCCACCAATCGCTTCTTGAATGAATAGCATTGTCACACTACCTACCGTTGGAGCTTCAGTACCGAAGGCGATGGTGAATAGTGTTACGAAAATAACCAGACCAAAGCCGTCGTTAAACAGAGATTCACCTTCGATCTGTGTAGAGATTCGTTTTGGTGCATTAAGCTTTTTAACAATGGCGAGTACTGCAATCGGGTCGGTTGGGGAGATAAGCGCACCGAATAGCAGGCAGTAGACGAGGTCGAATTGAATGCCGATAGCTTGGCAGAAGCCGTAAAGTACAAAACCAATAAAGAAGGTTGAGAAGAGTGTTGCACCTAAAGCGAGTACGGTGATTTCCCATTTTTGGTCTTTGAGGTTAGGGAGTTTTATACCCAAACCACCGGCAAAAAGTAGGAATCCGAGGATACCTTTAAGAAGAAAGTCCTCGAAGTTAATGCTGGTAACCGTTTCGGTCGCTATCTCGGTGAGATGAAACCAATCATTTTGACCTGCGATTAGAATGAGGAGTGAAAGAATCATCGAACCGGCAGTGATTGCGATGGTGGTTTGCATCTTTCCTATCTTACTGTTTACAAAGGCAATAACCATTGCCGCTGCAGATAGAAAACATAAAGTATGATAGACCGACATAGAGCTCTCTATTTGTAACATTTTATGAATGGAATTCTCGGACGATGTTGACTAAATAGCAAACATTTTTTCGAGATTATTTTGTAACTCGACGGAGACAAAATAATCAGCAATTCGCATTTTAGACGTCTAGACTCCTTTAATTTGTGTGATAGGATGGAGAGATAACTAAAGGAATGAGGCTGTACTGTGGGAAGTAATGTAAGACAACAGATTGAAGCTCAATTAAAGCAACGTATCTTGCTGATCGATGGTGGTATGGGCACCATGATTCAGGGATATAAACTTGAAGAGCAAGACTATCGAGGAGAGCGCTTTGCGGATTGGCATTGTGATCTAAAAGGCAACAACGATTTGTTGGTGCTTACTCAGCCTCAATTGATTAAGGAAATTCAGAGCGCTTACTTAGAAGCTGGCGCTGACATTCTTGAGACCAACACCTTTAACGCGACGACGATTGCGATGGCTGACTATGAGATGGAAAGCCTGAGTGAGGAAATCAACTTTGCCGCTGCAAAGCTTGCGCGTGAAGCCGCTGATGAGTGGACGGCAAAAACGCCAGAGCGCCCACGTTATGTTGCGGGTGTGCTTGGTCCAACAAACCGTACTTGTTCTATCTCCCCTGATGTAAACGATCCGGGCTATCGTAACGTCAGCTTCGATGAGCTTGTTGAAGCTTATTCAGAATCAACTCGAGCGCTGATCAAAGGTGGCTCTGACCTTATTCTGATCGAGACTATCTTCGATACACTTAACGCGAAAGCTTGTGCCTTCGCGGTTGATAGCGTCTTCGAAGAACTAGGCATCGAGTTGCCAGTTATGATCTCCGGTACCATTACCGATGCTTCTGGACGTACGCTTTCTGGTCAAACAACGGAAGCCTTCTATAACTCTCTTCGTCATGTTAACCCTATTTCATTTGGTTTGAACTGTGCGCTTGGTCCTGATGAACTGCGCCCGTACGTAGAAGAGCTTTCTCGTATTTCTGAATCTTTTGTTTCTACTCACCCAAACGCGGGTCTACCGAACGCTTTTGGCGAGTATGACCTTTCGCCAGAAGATATGGCGGAACACGTTAAAGAGTGGGCGGAGAGCGGTTTCCTCAACCTAATTGGTGGTTGTTGTGGTACCACGCCAGAGCATATTCGCCATATGGCAATGGCAGTTGAAGGTGTGAAACCTCGTGATTTGCCTGAGCTTACGGTTGCGTGTCGTTTATCCGGTCTTGAGCCTCTTACTATTGAAAAAGAGACGCTGTTTATCAACGTGGGTGAACGTACTAACGTAACTGGTTCTGCTCGATTTAAACGTCTGATCAAAGAAGAACTCTATGATGAAGCGTTAGAGGTCGCCCGACAACAAGTTGAGAACGGCGCTCAGATCATCGACATCAACATGGATGAAGGCATGTTGGATGCAGAAGCCTGTATGGTTCGCTTCCTAAACCTATGCGCATCTGAGCCTGAGATCTCTAAAGTGCCTATCATGGTCGACTCTTCTAAATGGGAGGTTATCGAGGCGGGTCTGAAGTGTATTCAGGGCAAGGGCATCGTAAACTCCATCTCTTTGAAAGAAGGTAAAGAGAAGTTTGTTGAGCAAGCAAAGCTGATCCGTCGCTATGGTGCTGCAGTTATCGTTATGGCGTTTGACGAAGTTGGTCAGGCAGAAACACGTGAGCGTAAGCTAGAAATCTGTACTAATGCTTATCGTATCTTGGTTGATGAAGTCGGCTTCCCACCAGAAGACATCATCTTTGACCCGAACATCTTTGCGGTTGCGACGGGCATCGAAGAGCATAACAACTATGCCGTGGATTTCATCGAGGCTGTTGCTGACATCAAGCGTGACTTACCTCACGCGATGATCTCTGGTGGTGTGTCTAACGTTTCCTTCTCATTCCGCGGTAATAACTACGTTCGTGAAGCGATTCACGCGGTGTTCCTATACCACTGTTTTAAAAATGGTATGGACATGGGCATCGTTAATGCGGGTCAGTTGGAAATTTACGATAACGTTCCTGATAAGCTGCGTGAGGCGGTAGAAGATGTGGTTCTTAACCGTCGTGATGATTCGACTGAGCGACTACTTGATATCGCCGCAGAATACGCAGGTAAAGGCGTTGGTAAAGAAGAAGATGCGTCTGCACTAGAGTGGCGTACTTGGGCGGTAGAAAAACGTCTAGAGCATGCGTTGGTTAAAGGCATTACTGAATTCATCGTTGAAGATACCGAAGAAGCTCGCCTTAATGCATCCAAACCACTGGAAGTAATCGAAGGTCCGTTGATGGACGGTATGAACGTGGTGGGTGACTTATTTGGTGAAGGTAAGATGTTCCTTCCGCAGGTAGTGAAATCAGCGCGTGTTATGAAGCAGGCAGTAGCGCACTTAGAACCTTTTATTAATAAAGAGAAGCAAGCGGGCTCTTCCAACGGTAAGATTTTGTTGGCTACGGTAAAAGGCGACGTTCACGATATCGGTAAGAACATTGTTGGCGTGGTTCTGCAATGTAACAACTACGAGATCATCGATCTTGGCGTAATGGTGCCATGTGAGAAGATCCTCAAGGTAGCCAAAGAAGAAAACGTCGATATCATTGGTCTTTCTGGTTTGATTACTCCGTCTCTCGATGAAATGGTGCATGTAGCCAAAGAAATGGAGCGTCTTGATTTCGATCTTCCGCTTCTGATTGGTGGTGCGACAACATCCAAAGCGCATACGGCGGTGAAGATTGAGCAGAACTACAAGCATCCAGTGGTATACGTCAATAACGCTTCTCGTGCAGTTGGTGTATGTACATCACTGTTATCAGACGAGCTTCGTCCTGGCTTTGTTGAAAAACTTAATGCGGACTATGAGCGCGTGCGTGATCAGCATAACCGCAAGAAGCCGCGCACTAAGCCTGTTACTTTAGAAGAAGCACGAGCGAACAAAGTCGCGATTGATTGGGATAAGTACACGCCTCCTGCTCCTGTGAAGCCGGGCATCCATATCTTTGATGACTTTGACGTGTCTACTTTGCGTAAGTATATCGACTGGACGCCTTTCTTTATGACTTGGTCGTTAGTCGGTAAGTACCCAACAATCTTTGACCATGAAGAAGTGGGCGAAGAGGCGCAGCGCCTGTACAAAGATGCTAACGAACTATTAGATCGTGTTGAGCGTGAAGGGTTACTCAAAGCGCGCGGTATGTGTGGGCTGTTCCCTGCTGCAAGCGTGGGTGATGATATCGAAGTCTACACCGATGAATCGCGTACAGAAGTGGCGAAAGTGCTGCATAACTTACGCCAGCAGACGGAGAAACCAAAAGGCTTCAACTACTGTCTGTCTGATTATGTTGCACCGAAAGAGTCTGGTAAGCGCGATTGGGTTGGTGCTTTTGCAGTAACTGGGGGTATCGGTGAGCGTGAACTTGCCGACGAATACAAAGCGCAGGGTGATGATTACAATGCCATCATGATTCAAGCGGTAGCGGACCGTCTGGCGGAAGCATTTGCTGAGTATCTACATGAGCGTGTGCGTAAAGAGATTTGGGGTTACGCTGCGGATGAAGCTCTGTCGAATGAAGACCTGATTCGTGAGAAATACCAAGGTATTCGTCCTGCTCCTGGCTACCCAGCATGTCCAGAGCATACTGAGAAAGGGCCGCTTTGGGAGCTTATGAATGTTGAAGAAAACATTGGAATGTCACTGACATCGAGCTATGCGATGTACCCAGGTGCATCCGTTTCGGGTTGGTACTTCTCGCACCCTGACTCTCGTTACTTTGCGATCGCTCAGATCCAAGAGGATCAGTTGCAAAGCTATGCTGATCGCAAAGGCTGGGATAGGATCGAAGCGGAAAAATGGTTAGGTCCCAACATTAACGGTTAACCAAACCAGATCGAAACGAAAAGGGCTGCCATGTGCAGCCCTTGCTTATTAGTGGATGAAAGAGTTTTTATTGCTGGAACAATTCAGTATGCAGTTTTTGAATCGCTTGGCGAGATACCGACTCGTGAACAAGGAAGCACAGGTTATGTGGACTTGCTCCGTAACAGATCATACGTAGGTTGAAGTCTTCTAGCGTGCCAAATACTTGCTTCGCGTAGCCTTTGCTTTCACTCATGTTGTTACCAATCAGAGCGACGAGACATAGGTCGTGTTCTACTTCTACTTTACATAGCTCTTCAAGCTCTTCACGCGCGGCTTGTGGTAACTGAGGAGCACCGCCAGACGTGTCTGTTTGGTCAAGAGTGAGTGACACACTGATTTCAGATGTGGTGATCAGATCTACAGAGATTTTGTGCTTCGCTAGGATCTCAAATACTTTGGCTAAGAAGCCGTATGCGTGGAACATGTTAGCACTGCGTAATGTCACCATGGTTTGGTTGCAGCGCAGAGCAAGTGCTCGGAATAAAGGTGAGCTCTCTACTTGGTGGCGGATCCATGTACCACCTTTTTCCGGTTCTTTAGACGAGCCTACGAATACAGGGATGTCGTGACGAAGTGCCGGAACTAGCGTTGAAGGGTGTAGAATTTTTGCGCCGAAGTTTGCCATCTCTGATGCTTCGCTAAAGCTGATCTCTGGGATTGGCGCTGCTTTTGAGGCGATACGTGGGTCTGTGGTATAGATGCCCGGTACGTCGGTCCAAATCTCTAGACCTGCTGCTTTCACACCTTCTGCAATGAGTGCTGCACTGTAGTCACTGCCGCCACGGCCAAGCGTGGTGGTATTGCCTTCTTCATCTGAGCCAATAAAACCTTGGGTGATAACCACATATTCTTGGCAAAGTGGTACTAACTTTTCTTGTGCTAGCTGCGAAATTGTCTCGACATTAGGTTCAGCTCGACCAAAATTACCATCGGTTTTTAGCACGTCGCGAATATCAAAACGAACTGCGTTCACACCACGCTCACGCATTAGTTGTGCAAGGATATGAGTCGACATTAATTCACCACAAGCGACTAAATGGTCTGTCAGTTTGGTGCTTGCTTGGATTGAAGCAGCCTCTGCCAAGCTCGTGACGGTATCAAGAATCGAATAAACCTCAGCTGCTGCTTCGGTTGCGTTTTCTAGCTGCGACAGAATCGATTCGTGGATACCTGCTAGTTTCTGAAGTACTTCTGCTCGATGTTCTTGGTCTTGAACACCATTTGCCAGCTCAACCAATAAGTTAGTGACACCTGAGCAAGCGCTGCTGACGATAAGACGAGTATTTGGGTTGTTTTCTATGATAGTGGAGCAACGACTCATTGCCTCAAAGTTGGCAACACTGGTTCCACCGAATTTTGCTACGTTAAATGCGCTCACTGCGTTCTCCCACGACTTCCTGAAAAAATAACAACAATTAATTGGTTGCCCAATACATCCAATGTTTGGTGAGGAAAGGAACAGAGCAAATAGAGAGGTAGTTAGAATGTAATTTGAAAATTTACCCTCAGAAGCTCTTCATCATACGGCGCTGATGACAGTTGATGGGACTCAACCCAAGTCAACCGACAAGTCAAATCCTGCAACTTTGACTTACCTCGGCACTGCTCCCCCTGAGTGATTGGTATTGGAATTGCGGCTCCACAAATCACCTGCCTGGGCAGTGCTCCTCTTCTGCATAAAGCTTAAACATTGAACGGTTTTGCTGTCACATTGTCAACCAATATCTCAACCATTATGAAAGTTTTTATTAACGAATTTGTGACAGTGGTTTGACCTCTAGACTTAGGGCTAATTGCCGATAGAGGAAAAATCTATTAGGGTGAAAACTTTGATACCTGAGCCAACCTTTTGAATAGAACTTTTATAACGCTCAGGATGAATGACTGCAATCAAGGAGCTGACATGCCGATCCAAAGCTTTATTCCCCCACATCGTATTTTAATGGGACCTGGTCCATCTGATATTTCACCTCAGGTTTTACAAGCGCTTAGCCGTCCAACAGTTGGTCACCTAGACCCACTTTTCATTGCTATGATGGATGAACTAAAACAACTGCTTAAATACGCTTTCCA
Source organism: Vibrio sp. MM46 (assembly GCF_027587135.1). Lineage (NCBI taxonomy): Bacteria > Pseudomonadati > Pseudomonadota > Gammaproteobacteria > Vibrionales > Vibrionaceae > Vibrio > Vibrio sp. MM46. Next base: position 94,897 of record NZ_JAPPTO010000021.1, on the reverse strand, counting down.
AACAGAAAATGAATTTACTATCGCAGTCTCTGCGCCGGGTAGTGCAGGTATGGAAACGTGCTTTGTCAACTTGATTGAAAAGGGCGACAAAGTCATCGTCTGCCGCAATGGTGTTTTCGGTGAGCGTATGCGTGAAAACGTGGTTCGTGCTGGTGGTGAAGCGGTTGTCGTCGATGATGAGTGGGGAACGCCTGTATCGGTCGATAAAGTTGAAGAAGCGTTAGAGCAGCACCCTGATGCGAAGATTCTTGCTTTTGTTCATGCAGAAACGTCGACGGGCGCGGTGAGTGACGCTCAAGTCTTGGGTAAGCTTGCGAAGCAATACGGTCTGCTATCGATTGTCGATGCCGTGACTTCGCTTGGTGGTGTACCTCTCAAAGTCGATGAATGGCAGTTAGATGCGGTGTATTCTGGCAGCCAAAAATGTTTGTCTTGTGTTCCCGGCTTATCGCCAGTGACTCTTTCTCCGGCTGCTATTGAGAAGATTCAATCTAGGACGACACCGGTTCAAAGCTGGTTCTTGGATCAAAGCTTAGTATTAGGTTACTGGAGTGGAGAAGGCAAACGCAGCTATCACCACACTGCGCCGGTGAATAGTTTGTATGCGCTACATGAAGCTCTACTTATCCTTAAAAATGAAGGCTTAGAAAATGCATGGGCGCGTCACCAGTTAATGCATGAGAAGCTTAAAGCGGGTCTGCAAAAACTAGGTTTTGAATTCGTGGTAGAAGAAGAATATCGACTACCGCAATTGAATGCGATTTATGTCCCTGAAGGAATTGATGAAGCAAAAGTGCGCAATCACTTACTTGAAACCTACAACCTAGAGATTGGTGCAGGTCTTGGTGCACTTGCTGGTAAAGCATGGCGAATTGGACTGATGGGCTATGGTGCTCGACCTGAAAATGTTGCTTTGTGTTTGCGAGCTTTAGAAGAGTCACTGACTGAATAAATCGCCTCGGTAATGAGGTAAAGAAAAGCGAAGGTTATTCCTTCGCTTTTTTGTATTTATTGCTCAGCGCTGGACGTTGGTGTTGGTGAGGCTGAGATAGCTTGAGAAGGTGGCTGATAGTTGACGCCACTGAAATCAATTTTAGGGAACAAGAACTGTGCCTCTGCACGAATTTGTTCTGCCTTGCTTGTGTCATCCAACCCTTGATATGCCAGTATCAAGTTGTTGTAAAACGCTGGGCGTGGCTTGTCTTTAATGATTTCCAGAGACCAATCAATGTAAGGCTGAATCAAGGTTGGATCTTGTTTATATAAGCCGATGTTTAAGAAAGTACTGTATACATCCCAATCGAAACGATCTTTCCAAACCACAGGATTTGTCACCTGATTCAAGATGTCCGGGTTGGTCGGGCGCGTTGTTTCAAACTTGGTTAAGACATAGTTGGTGTGCAATGCGCTAACCATATAGAAAGTAAATACTGCTGGAATGACGAGGCTACATACTCGCAATAAACTTTTGGTTACTTTGCTAAACGGTGCTTGGCGGTAACGAGAAACTCGTTGGTCGACCCAATAAAGCAGAATCACAAAGATCAGCCAATGCACCAATGAATGATAGAAGGGATATTCTAATTGCGAGTGCAGCACGATTGGAATAAACAGTGCCAGCAGTGCTAAGCGAGTACCGCGTTTGGCTTGGTAGATGCGATATAGCACTAACGCCATTGCCAAAAAGATCCCCAGAATTGGCAACAATCCGCCCTCTACCGCCCAGTACAACAATTCATTGTGCGGGTGATCCATCGATGGCAAGCCCGCAGGATAGCTTTCATTGAGTGCATGCTGACGCGCTGTGTATAGCATGTATTCTGACTCAAACTTGCCGTAACCGTACCCAGTGAATGGCTTCTCAATCACCATGTCCAATGTTTGTGGGAAGGTGTAAGCACGTGGTGACTCCATATTCACCTTTTCACTGGCAAGACCGTTTCCATCTGGGAAGGCAATATTCATCACCACAATCGACAGCGCGAGACCTGTTGCCATCGCCATTACCCATCGAACAAAACGTGCACGCGTTGCAAAGCGATACATGTATGGAATCACCAGCAAAATAGCAATGATGGATGCTAGCCAACCAGTACGAGAGGCAAGGGCAACGATAAGAGGTAGTGTCAGTACAGGTACGGCGTACAACAGGTAAATATCGCTGAGTTTACGAGAATATTTGTAAGGTTGTCTGGCGAGTAGATAGCTGGCAATCACTAAACCAGTTGCAAGGAAGCTCGCCATGACATTTGGTTGCTGGAAGATGCCATAAGGGCGGTTAGCTATCGTGTCGTATCCAAATACGTTTCCTGGTTTAAGGTAAAGATATTGCGTTAAACCGAAAATCGCTTCGATAACAACGGCAAGGACAATAAACCACAACAAGCGCTGGCGATGCTTGTTACTGAAGTGGAACTGCTGCAGTACAACGAAGAACAACATGCCGCACCACAGACCAATCAGTTTATTTGCTGCGAGCGCACTATCCGCATTGGGGTAGAAGATAGGTAGCGTCATGATGATACAGCTGATCAACAGACCGATTGTTAATTTGGAATAGCGTAATACACGATTGGTCGCAAGTTGGTAGCAGCCAATACCAAGTGCAAAGCTGAACGCAATCCACGTGGTCGCATTAAAAGACAGTGCTAGTCCAGAGCCACCCGGATTTGGCATAAAGAAGTGCATCGCCAACAGAAAGAGAGCTGCTAACGCGATGAGAAACTTGCGGTTAAGAGGAACTTGGACTTTCCCTGGAGAAAGCTTAGTTCCACTGACGTGTATAGTTGCCATAGTTATTGTGTTGTTTTGAATGAAAAAAGACCAGCATTGGCTGGTCTTTGTACTTTACCTGTTTTTTCTACTTCAACATAGGCTTAAGGAAGCGAGCTGTGTGCGAACCTTCGATCTGAGACACATCTTCAGGCGTTCCTTGTGCGATGATCTCACCGCCGCCTTGTCCACCTTCAGGACCTAAGTCAATAATCCAGTCTGCCGTCTTAATTACATCGAGGTTGTGCTCAATGACGACAACGGTATTTCCGTGGTCTCGCAGACGGTGCAGTACAGTTAGTAGCTGCTGGATATCGTGGAAGTGCAGACCGGTTGTCGGCTCATCCAAAATGTATAAGGTTTTACCAGTATCACGCTTAGACAGCTCTCGAGCCAGTTTCACACGCTGAGCCTCACCACCTGACAACGTAGTTGCTGCTTGACCTAAGCGAATGTAAGACAAACCAACATCCATTAGCGTTTGCAGCTTACGAGCAATCGCTGGCACCGGGTCGAAGAAAGTACGTGCATCTTCTACCGTCATTTCTAGTACTTCATCAATGGTCTTGCCTTTGTAACGAACCTCAAGTGTTTCGCGGTTGTAGCGTTTACCTTTACACACATCACAAGGAACGTAAACGTCAGGTAAGAAGTGCATTTCCACCTTGATTACGCCGTCGCCCTGACAGGCTTCACAGCGACCACCACGAACGTTAAAGCTAAAGCGCCCCGGTTTGTACCCGCGAGAGCGCGACTCTTGTGTACCCGCAAACAGTTCACGAATCGGAGTAAATATGCCTGTGTAAGTGGCAGGGTTTGAACGTGGTGTGCGACCGATAGGGCTTTGGTCAATGTCGATCACTTTATCGAAGTGCTCTAACCCTTTGATCGCTTTGTATGGTGAAGGGTGCGCCGTTGTTGCGCCGTTCAACTGGGTATGAGCAATCTTAAAGAAGGTATCGTTGATCAGAGTCGACTTACCTGAGCCGGATACACCGGTAATACAGCTGAACAAGCCAACAGGAACGGAAAGGTCGACATTCTTTAAGTTGTTACCTTTCGCGCCAAGTAGTTCAACGGTTTTCTTTGGATCGCGTGGTGTACGCTCTCTTGGTACCGCAATCTCTTTTGCGCCACTGAGGTACTGACCAGTCAGTGAGTTCGGATTGGCAATGATCTCGTCCATCGTACCTTCAGCGACCACGTTACCTCCGTGTACACCGGCACCTGGACCGATATCGATCACGTGATCAGCACAACGAATCGCATCTTCATCGTGCTCAACCACTAATACCGTGTTACCTAAATCTCTTAGGTGGGTCAGAGTTTTCAATAGACGTTCGTTATCACGCTGGTGGAGACCAATTGATGGCTCATCCAGTACGTACATAACACCGACTAGACCCGCACCAATTTGGCTCGCTAAACGAATACGTTGAGCCTCACCGCCTGATAAGGTTTCCGCGCTGCGTGATAAGTTGAGGTAGTTCAAACCAACGTTAACCAGGAATTGCAGGCGGTCGTTGATTTCCTTCATCACTTTTTCAGCGATTTGGGCGCGTTGGCCTTCGAGCTTCAAAGTGTGGAAGAACTCCAATGCGTCGGCGATGCTGAGTTCAACAATCTCCGGTAGTGTCGTATCGGCGATAAAGACGTTACGAGCTTCAAGGCGCAGACGAGTACCGCCACAGCTTGAACAAGACTTAGTAGATATGTATTTCGCAAGCTCTTCACGTACCGAGTTAGATTCAGTGTCGCGGTAACGGCGTTCAAGTGTATTCAGGATCCCTTCAAAAGGATGGCGCTTAACGCGAATGTCACCACGATCGTTAATGTACTTGAACTCTACTTCAGTACGCCCCGATCCTTTAAGAATAATGTCTTGGGTTTTCTTTGGTAGAGAGTTAAATGGTGCGTGAAGATCAAAGCCGTAATGATCCGCCAGTGCAGTCAGCATCTGGAAATAATAGTAGTTCTTTTGATCCCAACCTCGAATCGCACCTTGTGCCAAACTCAGCGTTTCATCTTGAATAACTCGGCTTGGGTCGAAATATTGCTGCACACCTAAACCATCACAAGTGCCACACGCACCTGCTGGGTTGTTGAATGAGAACAAACGAGGCTCAAGTTCTTGCATGCTGTAGCCACAAATAGGGCAAGCAAAGTTAGCTGAGAAGATCACCTCTTCGCCCTCGCCGTCCATTGGTGCCACAACCGCAATACCACCAGAAAGCTCTAGCGTGGTTTCGAAGGATTCAGCTAAACGTTGCTGCAAATCTGGGCGAACTTTAAAGCGGTCCACAACTACTTCAATAGTGTGTTTCTTGTGCAGTTCTAGCGGCGGTGGATCAGAAAGATCGCAAGTTTCACCATCGATACGTGCGCGGATGAAACCTTGAGCTGCTAGGTTCTCCAGTGTCTTAACGTGCTCACCTTTACGCTCTTTCACGATAGGAGCAAGTAGCATCATTTTGCTGCCTTCTGGCAACTCTAAGACTTTATCGACCATTTGGCTGATGGTTTGTGCTGCTAGAGGCGTATGGTGTGTTGGACAACGAGGTTCACCAACGCGTGCGTAAAGTAGACGCAGGTAGTCGTACACCTCAGTAATAGTACCAACAGTAGAGCGTGGGTTATGTGATGTTGATTTCTGCTCAATCGAGATTGCAGGAGACAAACCTTCTATGTGGTCAACATCTGGTTTTTCCATAAGAGACAAAAACTGGCGTGCGTAAGCTGATAAGGATTCGACGTAACGTCTTTGACCTTCAGCATACAAAGTATCGAATGCGAGAGAGGATTTACCAGAACCACTCAAACCAGTAATGACAATCAGTTTATCGCGGGGGATAGTGAGGTTGATGTCTTTGAGGTTATGGGTGCGGGCACCACGAACTTCTATTTTATCCATCGTTTTTGCTCTATGTATAACCAAGTGACGCAAGTATTACATAGTGTGAGAAATGTGCAAAGAAAATACTGGACAAAAAAACAGTAAAAGAAAGCCCAGCATTAAGCTGGGCTTTAGAATCAGTTAGTTTGAGTTATTTACACTTCTTTCTTTGTTGCGTGTTTACCTAGCTCAGACTTCTTTTCGTCTTTTAGGTATAGGTTTTCGAAGCAGTAGTTTGTGGCTTCGATGTAACCTTCTACGCTACCACAGTCGAAACGTTGACCTTTAAATTTGTACGCCAATACACAACCTGCTTTTGCTTGCTTAAGCAGTGCGTCAGTAATTTGGATTTCGCCGCCTTTACCCGGTTCCGTGTTTTCGATCAGTTCGAAAATGTCTGGAGTCAGGATGTAACGACCGATGATTGCTAGATTACTTGGCGCAGTACCTTGTTCTGGTTTCTCAACCATGTCGTCTACGCGGTAGATGTCATCTTTGATCATCTCACCAGAGATTACGCCGTATTTATGAGTTTCTTCTTCTGGTACTTCCTGAACAGCAACGATTGAACAACGGAACTGTTTGAATAGCGCTACCATTTGAGCCAACACGCCTTCCTGCTCGTTCACACAAAGGTCATCGGCAAGTACTACTGCAAATGGTTCATCACCGACCAATTCGCGACCAGTAAGGATTGCGTGACCTAGACCTTTCATCTCACGCTGGCGAATGTAAGTGAAGTTTGCAGAGTCAATGATTTCACGGATATCAACCAATAGTTCTTCTTTGTTTGTTCCGCTGATTTGGTGTTCCAGTTCGTAGTTTTTATCGAAGTGGTCCATGATTGAGTGCTTACCACGACCTGTTACGATGCACATGCCATTCATGCCAGCTTGGATGGCTTCTTCTACACCGTACTCAATCAGTGGCTTGTTCACTACAGGCATCATTTCTTTAGGCATAGACTTAGTCGCTGGGAGGAAGCGCGTACCATAGCCAGCTGCAGGGAACAGACATTTTTTAATCATTGGGGGAATATCCTTTCTCATTTTTTAATCAAGAATCTGGGCATCACTTTAACACGAGAGATGCATATGAATCATGAATTAAGTAGGAAAAAGTACGTCAATTTGAGCCTAAATAAGCATGAGCCATCACTGTATGAGCGAAATTGTGTTGTTCATCTGATTTATGACAACAAGTTTTGGTCTGCCCAAGCGATAGCTTGAACGCGATTCTTTACGGAGAGCTTTTTGAATATCTGATAAAGGTGAGATTTAATGGTGAATTCACTGACGAACAATTCTTCTGCCATTTGATTGTTAGATGCTCCTGCCTGAAGACAACGTAAAACTTGCAACTCACGGATGGTTAAGTCCACGGTTGCTGGGGCGGTGTGCGTGCTGAGGACATTGCGATAATAGTGAAGCAATTGACTAGTGACATTTCTTGGCAACCAGTTCTGACCATTCACGATTTCTCTCAAGCCTTCACCTACCTGCTCTAGAGAGTCTTCCTGATAAAATACGCCTTTTAGTTGCCCAAAAGACAACAACTCATCGGTGGTTAAGCGTTTAGGAACATTGAATATGACCGTTTCAAAATTCTTCCAAATTAAAGGCAAGTTTTTGATCGATTGTACGAGTGTTTTATGTTCACTAAAGTCAATCAACAGGATTTTATTGCGATGCTTTGGATTGGCTTCCATCAGTGCTTGTGTGGAGATGACAGGGATATCAATATCAGTGTATTTCACGAGTGCTTCGACTTTTTTCTCTGCGTCGTCTTCCATACTGATCAAAAACAATTTTCTCGCATAAGCTGATTTTTTCACGCGCCCTAATCTCCTTGAGTGAAGTTCCATGAGGTCAAAAACGCAAATACGGTGTCATCAATCACAATTTGGAGCCATAGCGTTAGAGAGGAAATGCGTTGAGATTCAAAGGTTCGCGAAACGATATCTGCAAAACGAATCAAAAATGCTACGCCTAGAGGTTGGAGTGAGATTTTGATTCCACAATTTCTAATCTCAGAACACAATGGGATTAGGCTTTAATCAAAACACCAAAGCGTGTATTCTTATGCGCTAAAATTTTATATATAGATCCAGAGTGAAACGGAGCACATCATGGCCAGCCGTGGAATTAACAAAGTTATTTTGGTGGGGAATCTAGGTAACGACCCTGAAATTCGTTACATGCCTAATGGCGGTGCAGTAGCAAACATCACGATTGCAACTTCTGAGTCATGGCGTGATAAAGCGACTGGCGAACAGCGCGAAAAAACAGAATGGCACCGTGTTGTGTTATTCGGCAAGCTTGCTGAAGTAGCGGGTGAGTACCTACGTAAAGGTTCTCAAGTTTACGTTGAAGGTCAACTTCAAACTCGTAAATGGCAAGACCAAAGTGGTCAAGATCGCTACTCAACAGAAGTAGTTGTTCAAGGCTTCAATGGCGTAATGCAAATGCTTGGCGGTCGTGCTCAAGGTGGCGCTCCAATGGGTGGCGGTCAACAACAGCAGCAACAAGGCGGCTGGGGTCAACCTCAACAACCGGCTCAACAGCAGCAATACAACGCTCCTCAGCAACAGCAACAACAGGCTCCGCAGCAACAACAGCCGCAATATAACGAGCCGCCAATGGATTTTGACGACGATATCCCGTTCTAAAATCTAATTGATATTGAATTTAAAAGGCCGCGAATTTCGCGGCTTTTTTATTCCCGTTATGTTCTGTCATTGTGGTTCACATTATTTCCGTATCGCCACAAAAAGGCAGCAACTCTCAAATATCGAATGATGCCTTGTTTCTTTCCGCCTCAGCTTCTCACATTCATACGAATGCGATTGTTTACTGAACGCTTATCAAGTATAAACATTTCAACAAGGTATATGATGAATAGAAAAGGAATTTGGTATTCATGAGGTATACCCCAACTCTTAAGCTAAGCACGCGGCTGGTGGCTTTTGTCACCATGATCGTCATTTGCGCAATGTTTATCTTGTTTGTCGGCGGCACCCTCTCTTTTAAGCGACTAGGGCAAGAGTATCTCAACCATTATTTGGAAGGGATCGTTGAAGTGGTTGATAAAGAGATGGAAGACCCTGACGCAGCATATTCCATGCAGCGTTGGATGCCAAAGATGCTACAGGCAAGTAACATTGTTGAGATGACGCTCTCGACGAATAACGCCGTCGTATACCGCTTCAAAGACACCTCCCACAAGATAGACAGTTCCATGTTGTTTGAGCATGAGTTTCAGCTCACTCACAACCAAGACTATGTCATCTACTTTAAGGCTATTCCTCCTTATTTAGGCTACGGCTATTCAATGCAAGCTTTGTGGTCGATTACGCTCGCGGTCATCTTGATCATCTTCTGCTTGATGCGCGGTGTTGCATGGCTCAAAGAACAACTTGCTGGCTCTGAAATGCTCGAAGAGCGCGGTCGTATGATCTTAGCTGGGCGGGTTGAGCAATACGCGAAAGGTGATGAGCGAGAATGGCCATACACGGCAAGCGAAGCATTGGATGTATTAATTGAAGAGCTGCAAGATGCCCGCCAAGAGCGCAGTCGCTTTGATACCTTTATTCGTACTCAAACTTTCCTCGATAAGTTAACTGGTACAGCAAACCGAGTTTTGTTTGATAGTAAGCTTGAATCGGCGCTGTTAGAAAGTGGGGCTCGTGGTGCAGTGATGCTGATACGAGTTCAAGATTGGAAATCTGTAGAAGAAGAACAGGACAAACAAACTTGCGATGAATTTATCGTTGAGATTGGTAGTTTGCTGTCCAATTTAGTTCAACGTTATCCCGATGTCGTATTTTCTCGTTACTACGATGCTGACTTTGCGCTTTTCTTACCTCACCAAGCAGCGAAAGATGTCGCAAACTTGGCGTCTCAATGTATTCGTCAATTAGAAAAACTCCATCCTCCTTATCCATTGGATTCTGATAACTGGTGTCATATCGGAATCACCATGTACAAAGAAGGAGAGCGTCATAGCCAAATCATTGATGAAGCAGAAACCGCATTGCGTAGTGCCCAATTGCAGAACAACAATAATTGGAGCCGTTTTAAAAAGTGGAATCATGATGAAGAAGCACGAGGCAGTGTGAGATGGCGTACGCTATTTGACACAGCACTCACGTCTGAAAATGTGATACTCTACGCACAATCAGCCTATTCAATAAGTGATGTGGCGCATAAAAAACCATTGCACGAAGAGTTAACATGTCGGATTCGCGATCCGGAAAATGGCATTGTTAAAGCTTCTCGTTTTATTTCTGCCGTTCGTCAAGTCGGCTATGAAGCGCAAATGGATCGCGCCGTTATTGGTACATTCTTAAAAGACTTTAAACACAACTTTGATAGCTCTAAGCAATATGTGCTTAATCTTCATGTTGTGCCTTTTGGGCAGCGAGAATATTTCAAGTGGTTCCGTGATGAACTCTTACAATTGTCACGGGAGCAAAGAAAGTGTCTCATTTTTGAGTTTGTGGAAGCACAATTTGTAAGACACTTAGACTTTATGCGACCAGTCGCTAAAATGCTGTCCGGTTTAGAATGCTACGTAATGATTGGGCAGGCCGGACGTACCATTGTCAGCACGCATTACTTAAAAGAAGTAGACATTCGTTATCTCAAGCTTCATCGCAGCTTGGTAACAAAGATCGATCAGAGACATGAAAACCAGTTGTTTGTTCGCAGTATGTTGGGTGCGGCCGCAAACAGCAAAACAAAAATAATAGCAGTGGGTATTGAGAATAAGCACGAGTTGAACACGCTTAATGAGTTGGGTGTTCACGGTGGGCAAGGGCGTTACTTCTCTTCTGAAGAGCAGTACCTTCCTCGTTCTACACCGGCGCCGACTTCTCAATCTGAATCCCAAGTTAAACTGGGACGAAGAAATCGCTGGCGAAAAAAATAAAGATAATAATCATGGATTTTAAAGCAGTACTCGACAAGCTCAAGCGATCATCGGTCGGTGGTCGCACTTGCTTTTTGGTTATTCAGCCAGACGCAGTTTATTTATCATCACCGACGAAAAGCAGCCGACCATCTAAATTTGAGATCTCAGAATCAAATTGGGAACGTGCCTGTGAGCAGGCATTAAGTGTAGCTGCAAGCTCTTATGATTCGTTAACGGTTGTGTTAGCTCACAACTACTATCAGATGTACCAAATCGACAAGCCTGCTATGCCTCGCAATGAGTGGCCATCGGCGTTGCCGTTTTTGTTAAAAGAGCTGATATCTGAGCGTGCTATTGACATTATTGCCGATGCAGTAGAGCTACCAAACTCGAATAAAGTCCAAGCTTATGTTCTTTCTCGCAAAATTCTCGATAAGATTGTACTGCTTGCGAGTCGAGTTCAACTGAGCCTTGAAGCGATTATTCCTGAAGATGACATCTGGGGTGATACCTCAGGTGAACTTGGTAATTTCTTATTGCTACAACGCAGCGCACGCGGACACTTCCGTATCAGCGCATTCGTTGATCATACTATCGCTTTCCACCGTTCTATTCGCAGTGTAACGCCACCACTAACGGGCGTACCTTCGAGTGACTTGCAAATGGATAGCTTGTCGCTAGAGCTACAGCGTTCAATCGATTACCTCTCTTCTCAACTGCGTCATGTTCAGTTGCACCAACTGAAGGTGTGTTGTGACGATGAAGATGAACAAGAACTGGTGGAATCGCTTAACTACCGCTTAAGCACCAAAGTCTCTCCGCTGCTTACTGAAGAACACGAACTATCTGGTCATGTATTGGCAGATACGGCGTTAGCTACGTCCAGTGAGCGACGTGTCAATCTTTATCCAGACTTCCTTAAACCGAAGAAGAATTTATTAACCCTCAAAAACGTTGCTATTTCTTGGGGTGTTGCGGCTGCGTTGATCTTTGTTTCTTACGGTTATGTGACTTGGCAAAGCCAAGGTGTAGAAGATGAAATTGCGATTGTGAAAAGCAAGGGCGATATCATGAAGTCAGAACTTCAACACCAACAAGCCAAATTACGTAAGCATCAGCCAGACACCAATAAGATCGCGGCCAAAGCGCGTTTAGAGCGTGAAGTAAAAGCGAAGCGTGACTCATTAAAAGCCGTTGGTAAGTACGATGATTCACAACGTACAGGCTACTCTGGCGTAATGCAGGCTTTAGCCAAGTTGGGCAGCAACAATATTTCTTTGTCTGCAATTCGTATTGATGCATCGACTTTAGATCTCCAAGGTTTGGCGAGATCGCCAAGCGCAGTTCCGAATTGGGTAAGCCAGTTTAAAAATGAAATTAGCCTTGTAGGGCGCACGTTTGATGACGTAAAAATCGGACGTAATGAAGACAACATCGTGACCTTTGAATTGAAGACGCGCGGAGACAAAGAGAAATGAATGAGTTTTGGTCCTCGTTAGAAGAGCGCTTCGATGAAATGAGCGGGCGTGAAAAAGTACTCATCGCACTGTGTGGTTTAGTGACGGTAGTGATGTTGCTTTTCACTTTGGTCTTGGAGCCAAAACTGAATGAGGTTACGAGTAACGATAAGCAGCTACGTAACTTAAAACAGACGAATCAACAGACAGAAATCGAGATCTTACGTATTCAAGCGCAGTTGAAAAAAGATCCGAACGCGGAAATTGATCAAGCTATCTCTCAATTGCTTATGGAAAGCCAACACCTTTCAATGCAACTTTCAGAGATCATCGAACATTTGATTACTCCTTCGCAAATGGCAAGTTTGTTAGAGAGTGTCTTAGAGCAGCAAAGTGGTATTCATTTGGTATCTCTACAAACTTTACCTGCTGAACCAATTACAGAAGACAAAGAAGCGTCGCAATACTCGGGTTATTACGTACACCCTGTGCGCATGGAGCTGACTGGCGATTACTTTTCAATTGCTAACTATCTGACGAAATTAGAAGGTTTACCAGCGAGTTACTACTGGCGAAGCTTTAGCTACAACGTGGAAGAATATCCAAAAGCAAAACTTGTACTGGAAGTTTACACCTTAGGTTCACGAGAGGAGTTTATCGGTGGTTAAGCAAATCATAATCTCCCTAATGCTGACAGTTGTTGCTGGTCATAGCTGGGCAAGCCAAGACCCAACAGCACCATTAGGCTGGCAAAAGCCAGTCACAGAGCAAACAAAGCCGAAAGCAAAACAATATCGCTTGCCAACACTGAACAGTATTGTATGTAAACCAAATACTCAATGCGTGGCGATTTTGAATAACCGTATTGTTGAGGCGGGAGCGAAACTCAATGGCTACCGTGTAGCCAGTATCAACAGTGAATTTGTAACTTTAAAGCGTGGTGACCGTCAGTGGAAACTAGAGCTTTTTGGTTTAAACGTAAAAAAATAATAACCAGAGCCTGATCAGATATGCGCAAATTAGTTGTAGGAATCGTGGTTGCTTCCTTAATGGGTTGTTCTATGGGTCATCGAGATCCAGTGGAAGTGAAGCAAGCACTTAATGAGTCTATCAATGAAGCAAATAGCCGTGCACTAGAAGAGATCCCTTCTTCTGTAGAAGCCGATCTTATGCCGAACTTAGACACTAGCGTGTCTTCAGAGCAAGGCACTTTAAAGCGTTTTAGAATCCAAGCGAACGCAGTAGAAGCTCGTAGCTTCTTTGCCTCTTTGGTGAAAGGAACTGAATACAGTGTGGCTATCCACCCAGCAGTGCAAGGCAACATCACCGTTAACCTTTCCGACGTCACCTTAGATGAAGTGCTCAACGTTGTACAAGACATGTATGGCTACGATGTTGTGAAATCAGGCAAAGTGATTCAGGTTTATCCTGCTGGTATGCGCACAGTGACCATTCCTGTTGATTATCTTCAGTTCAAACGTTCTGGCCGCTCACTGACCAGTATCGTGACGGGTTCTGTGACATCTGCGGGCACTTCTAGCTCTGGTGGCAGTTCTGACGATTCAGATTCTTCTGATTCAAATAACAACAACGGTGATAGCTCAACCACATCGACTGGCGGTACACGCATTGAAACCATCACCGAAAGTGATTTTTGGCCGATGCTGCAACAAGCCGTTGCAAACCTAATTGGCTCAGGTCAAGGCCAAAGTGTTGTTGTTACGCCACAAGCGGGTGTGATCACCTTACGTGCTTTCCCTGATGAAATTCGTGAAGTTCGTGAGTTCTTGGGCGTTTCTCAGGAGCGTATGCAGCGCCAAGTTATCCTAGAAGCGAAGATTTTAGAGGTGACGCTAAGTGATGGTTACCAGCAAGGTATCAACTGGTCGAATATGACTGCTTCTATTGGTAATTCAGGTAGCGTAGTTATCAACCGTCCAGGTCCTACAGGTGGTCTACCTCCATTGGATGCGATTGGTTCACTTTTAGGTGGGCAAACTAATATCACCATCAGTGATGGTAACTTCTCAGCCGTGATGAACTTTATGGCGACGCAGGGCGACTTGAACGTGCTTTCTAGCCCACGTATTACCGCAGCAAATAACCAGAAATCAGTTATTAAAGTCGGTACCGACGAGTACTTTGTAACCGAACTTTCTAGTAATGCGGGTAATGGTGAAAACTCTAATGCGGTTCCTGAAGTTGAGTTGACGCCTTTCTTCTCAGGGATCTCTCTAGATGTTACGCCACAGATTGACAACAAAGGTAACGTATTCCTGCATGTTCACCCTGCCGTAATTGAAGTGGAAGAAGAGATTAAGAAGCTAAACCTTGGTGGTGACTTCAACAATGTTCAACTCCCGCTGGCAAAAAGCTCGATTCGAGAATCTGACTCAGTGATTCGCGCAAAAGATGGCGATGTGGTGGTTATTGGCGGCTTGATGAAACAGCAAAATATCGAGCAAGTGTCAAAAGTACCGTTCCTAGGTGATGTGCCTGCTCTTGGTAACTTGTTCCGAACTATCAATAACGTATCGCAGAAAACAGAACTCGTCATTCTTTTGAAACCAACAGTTGTGGGCGTAAATACATGGCAGAAAGAGCTAGAGCGCTCACGTGATTTACTGCAAGAGTGGTTTCCTGACGCTGAGTAATTGGCGTTAGGAAGTCTCTGTTTAACGTGGTGTTGTGATTCGAGTATGTACCTGTCACATTTTGGATTTCGAGTTCAACCTTTCTCACTAACCCCAAATACAGAAATGTTTCTGGGGCTGGTACCTCATTATGAGGCGATTCAGACCATTATGGCAGCCGTCAAAATGGGGGAAGGGGTCATCAAAATAACAGGTGAAGTGGGCACGGGTAAAACCATGGTGTGCCGAAAACTGATTGAGCAAATTGAATCACAAGTCGAATTAGTTTATTTGCCAAATCCGGTTCTAAGTGGTGAGCAATTGCAGTTTGCTGTGGCCAGAGAGCTTGGGATTGAAGATACTGACCCACTTAAAGTCGTTTCACTGATCCAAGAGCGGCTGATCCAAGTCCACGTGTCAGGGAAAAAAACGGTACTGATTGTTGATGAAGCACAAGCTCTGTCTTCTGAGGCGTTAGAAACCTTGCGCTTGTTTGGCAACTTGGAAACGGAACAAGATAAGCTGATTCAATTGGTCTTGTTTGGTCAGCCCGAATTAGATGAGCGATTAGAGACTCACGAATTGCGCCAATTTCGTCAACGCATTACGTTCAGTTGCCAACTGCGTCCTCTCTCGATCGAAGAGGGCGTTGCCTACATCAACAATCGTCTAGATAAAGCGGGTAATGGGGCGCATATCTTCTCTATTGAACAAAAGAAAGCCATTTGGCGCTCGGCGATGGGCATCCCGAGATTGATTAATCAGATCAGCCATAAAGCTTTACTTACTGCGTTCAATGACCGTTGTACGCTTTTGAAAAATCATCATGTTTACGTTGCCATGCATGACACTTTTGACGCACGTAAACCTAAGTTTAAATCTCCCGTATTTTGGGGATGGAGTCAGCCTTGAGTGCCATCAATAAAGCATTATCAGAACTTGCTGAAAAAGAATCGCCTTCGGAACTAACCAAGGCAGAGATCCCGAGTATTTCTCGAAGCAAACCATGGCTATGGCTTGTGGGGGGCTTTTCGTTGAGCTTAGCTGTCGGTGGTTGGGCGGTATCTCAAGGTCCCGCTCCTATTGAAGAGATTGCAACAGTTTCGTCTTCAACGACTAATATGGAGAATGTTCCACCTTTGCCCGTAGTTGAAGTAAGCCAATCTCCAACTAATAAGACAACGCCACAATTAAATGATGTGGTGTACACGCAACGAATTGAAAAACCGAAGGTAAAAGTCGCATTATCTGCTGCGAAATCAACGCCAGAGGTGGATGATTATGTTCCTCGTAATGAGGTGAGCAGCACGGTCGAGCAGCCAGTGTTGTTGGCGAGTCTGAGCAATAATGTGACGAATTCATCGAATGTTGAGCAAGAGCATTCGATGCGAATTGAGCAAGTAGAACTGACCCATCAAGAGTTAGCTGAAAAAGCGTTGGCACGTGCGGATAAAGCGATGGATGCGAATGACATGAAAACCGCATTGTCATCTTTTAATGAAGCACTTCGTTACCAACCAACGAACCTTGAAGCTCGTCAAAAGCTAGCCGCATTATATTTTGGCAAAGGTGACACGCGCAAAGCCTACGAAATCCTACAAGCTGGTATCTCGCTAGATACGAATAACCAGTCACTTCGCTTAGCGTTATCAAAGTTATTGGTGAAAGCAGATCAACCAGAAGCGGCGCTGAGCCCTCTAGTGCATCTGCCTCCTGCACCAAGCCGTGATTATCTGGCGATGCGTGCCGCTTTGGCACAAAAGCAAAAACAAAACCAAATTGCTCTAGAAAGCTACCAACTGCTGACGCAGCGCGAACCTGACAACGCGCGCTGGTGGCTTGGTTTAGGTATTCAGCAAGAGCGAGCATTGGATTTTTCTGCTGCTATTGCCGCTTATCAACAAGCATTGGGGAAAGTGGGTATTTCGAATCAGTCTCAGGCATTTATTCGTGACCGTTTGAACATCTTAAAACAACTGGAGAACGCGCAATGAAAATTCAGTTGAGAAAGCGCTTAGGTGATCTACTTGTTGAAGAGGGGATTGTCTCTGAAGAACAAATTCAGCAAGCATTGAGTGCTCAGCACAGTACAGGACAAAAACTGGGTGATGCGTTGATTGACCTTGGTTTTATCAGCGAAAAGCAGATGCTGGAGTTCTTATCTCAGCAGCTCGGTTTGCCATTGATTGATTTGAGCCGAGCCCCGATTGATGCCGATGCTGTACAAGTTTTGCCTGAAGTGCACGCGCGACGCTTGCGTGCCATGGTCGTTGCTCGAAATGGTGACACGCTACGCGTTGCAATGAGTGATCCAGCGGACTTGTTTACTCAAGAATCCCTGATGAACTTGCTTGGTGAATATGACCTAGAGTTCATCATTGCGCCAGAACGTCAGTTAGTCGAAAGCTTTGACCGTTACTACCGTCGTACAAAAGAAATCGCTTCGTTTGCTGAGCAGCTTCAGGCTGAGCACCAGGACGTTGAAGGCTTTGACTATGGTATTGATGAAGGTGATAGTGAAGAAGTTACCGTCGTAAAACTGGTTAACTCGATGTTTGAAGATGCGGTGCAAGTCGGCGCGTCAGATATTCACATCGAGCCTGATGACAAAGTGCTTCGCTTACGTCAACGTGTTGATGGTGTATTGCACGAGACGCTTCTAAATGAAGTTAACATTGCCTCTGCGCTGGTTCTGCGCCTTAAACTGATGGCGCACTTAGATATTTCTGAAAAGCGTTTGCCACAAGATGGTCGCTTTAATATCAAAGTTCGTGGTCAATCGATCGATATTCGTATGTCGACACTACCAACGCAATACGGTGAGTCGGTGGTGATGCGTTTGCTCAACCAATCTTCTGGTTTGCGCAAACTTGAAGACTCTGGCCTACCTCCGGAGCTGCTTGCTCGCTTACGTCGCCAGCTTTCTCGTCCTCACGGTATGATTTTGGTTACGGGACCGACAGGTTCTGGTAAAACCACCACGCTTTATGGCGCACTGAGTGAGTTGAATGAACCGGGCAAGAAGATCATCACTGCAGAAGACCCGGTGGAATATCGCCTACCACGTATTACTCAGGTTCAGATCAACAGTAAGATCGACCTAACGTTTTCTCGCGTGCTACGTACCTTCCTGCGTCAGGACCCGGACATTATCCTCGTTGGTGAGATGCGTGACCAAGAAACAGTAGAGATTGGTTTACGCGCCGCGCTGACTGGTCACTTAGTGTTAAGTACGTTACACACAAACGACGCAGTAGACAGTGCACTACGTATGATTGATATGGGGGCGCCTGGTTATCTAGTTGCGAGTGCGGTCCGTGCTGTGGTTGCTCAGCGTCTGGTTCGTCGTGTTTGTCCCGACTGTAAAACCACGGATGTATTGGATGAATCGCGCCAGCAATGGTTGGCTGGTCGCTTCCCGAATCAAGTCGGCACCACTTTCCACAAAGGTGCGGGTTGTCAAAACTGTAACTTGACGGGCTATCGAGGTCGAATCGGTGTGTTCGAAATGCTTGAGCTAGAGAATGAAATGATGGACAAGCTGCGTGCTAATGACGCGGTAGGGTTCGCTCAAGCTGCGAGACGTTCCGAGAATTACAAGCCACTACTTGCTTCAGCGATGGAACTGGCACTGCAAGGTATTGTTAGTTTGGATGAAGTGATGACCCTAGGTGAAGGGGATGCTTCTGGTAAAACCGACCCAATTTTCATGTAGGTAAGTGAATGCCAACTTTTCGTTATCAAGGTCGCACTTTAGACGGCTCATCCACCAGTGGCAAAGTCGATGCTGTTAATTCTGAAGCTGCAGCGGAAGCATTGATGAATAAGGGGATCATTCCTCTTAACCTGCGTTTGGAAAAAGAAGCGGTAAAGAGCAAAGTTAGCCTGTCTAAATTGTTCGTACCGGCGATTCCGCTTGAAGTGATTATCCTGTTTTCTCGCCAGCTATTTAGTTTGACGAAGGCTGGTGTACCGCTGCTGCGTTCTATGCGTGGTCTGCTGCAAAACTGCGAAAACAAACAGCTCAAAGAAGCGCTTGAAGATGTGGTAGCGGAGCTGAGCAATGGTCGTGGTTTGTCCTCGGCAATGCAGCCACATTCCAAGGTATTCAGCCCGTTGTTTGTCTCTATGATCAACGTTGGTGAAAACACAGGTCGACTAGACCAAGCTTTATTGCAATTGGCGAATTACTACGAGCAAGAACTGGAAACTCGTAAGCGAATTAAAGCAGCAATGCGTTACCCAACATTCGTTATTGTGTTCATCACTATAGCGATGTTTATTTTGAACATTCTGGTGATCCCAGAGTTTGCATCGATGTTTACCCGTTTTGGGGTGGAGCTTCCTTTGCCAACTAGAATCCTGATTGCGACCTCTAACTTCTTTGTGAATTTTTGGGGGCTGCTCATTGCGGCAATTGTTGGGGCATTCTTTTTGTTCAGAGCTTGGGTTGCAACCGCAGATGGTCGAGAGAAGTTCGATAAGTTCCGTCTACGATTGCCAATCGTGGGTGATATCGTAAACCGAGCACAGCTATCTCGTTTCTCAAGAACCTTTTCGTTGATGCTGAAATCCGGTGTACCTCTAAACCAGTCTTTAGCTCTGGCTGGTGAGGCGCTTGGCAACAAGTTCTTGGAAAACCGAATTTTAGAAATGAAGTCTGCTATTGAAGCGGGCAGTACCATTTCTGTCACGGCAATCAACAGTAAAATTTTTACGCCTTTGGTTATTCAAATGATAGCGGTTGGTGAAGAGACTGGTCGTATCGATGAGCTTCTCTTAGAAGTGTCGGACTTCTACGATCGAGAAGTGGATTACGACTTGAAGACACTGACAGCTCGAATTGAACCACTACTTTTGGTCATTGTGGCAGGCATGGTTATGGTGCTCGCTCTGGGTATTTTCCTTCCAATGTGGGGGATGCTGGACATCATCAAAGGCGGCTAAACCAGTGGTTGAAAATCAGAGTCGCGCAACGCTTATCCTTGCAGGCGTTATTGGGTTGATTTTGCTGGTGGCGTTTGTGCACACCCTCAAGCCAGTAGAGCAGCAAGCGCAAGTCACCGGAGCCAAGCTTGCCAAGGTTTGGATGCAAGATAGCGTGCAACGTTATCATCAGGCGTGGATAGTTCATGGTGAGCCCAAACATATGTCGATGGATGGGTTTGAACTCGATATGACAGAAGCAGGTCTAGTGTCGCCATTTCGTCAAGACGGGGTTCTGGATTGTGGCTTTTGGTTAGCGGTGCATTACCCGCAACGTAAAATTATGGCGAGCGAGTTGTTAGAAATTCGTGGAGCAATTAAAAGTAATAGTTATACATGTCACTATACTTATGAAAATGGACAGAGAGTTGTCGTTATATCTGACGCTAATTACCTGAAAATAGACGTCGAAATGTCGGCGGAGTGAATTTTTTGACACTTAAGTACTATAAATAGGAATGAAAGTCGGTATAATGCAAACATTACCATAAGAAAAAGGTTGTAATTGAAAGTAAACCATTTGGTTATTTACTTTTTAGCGCAGCTTTTACTTAACAATGGCGAATCGTCATTCTGCTCAAGCGGTAGAGAAAGTACTCACCTAACTAATTTCGCTTAGTGTGTTGAGACGCAACACCGTTTTGACAATATCCAAAATGGTCGTGTGACCGATAAACTTTGCAGTCACTCTGCATGCTTACATAGAGAGAGTAAACAATGAAAAGACAAGGTGGTTTCACCCTTATCGAATTGGTAGTGGTAATTGTAATCCTAGGTATTCTAGCGGTAACTGCAGCACCACGTTTCCTTAACCTGCAAGATGATGCTCGTAACTCTGCACTTGATGGTCTAAAAGGTGCGATTGCAGGAGCTGCAGGGATTACTTATGGTAAAGCTGCTATCGCTGGGACCGAATCAAAAGAAACTGCAACAATGAAAATTGATGGCTCAGCTACTGACCTGAATTTGGTTTACGGTTACCCTAAAGCTACTAAAGCGGATCTAGAGCTAGTGGTTGATGGGCTAAAAGATGACTGGAAGCAGATTACTGTTAATGGTCAAACAAATGCAGTTACATTTGGTTATGATGGCTACACAGACAAATGTGTGACTTACACTCAAGCAACGTCTTCAGCTGCTGCAACGGTTAAAACAGCAACTACATGTAAGTAATTTGCTTATATCTAAAGGCCAGCTAGTCTGGCCTTTATCTCCTTATTTTGATTAATCTCGGAATAGTTCATATGCGTAAATCATCGGGTCTTAGTGCAATCGAATTTGTGGTTGTGCTGATTATCTTAGGTGTGATCGGTTATGTGGTATTACCAAGATTTATCAGCTTTGAACCAGAAACTTACGAAGCTAAGTGGGAGCAAACTAAGCAAACCGCTGAGCACGTTTCTGAAACCCTAAGCAATAAAGAAACCTACGATCGAATTGAAGAAGAATTGGAGCGCTCGAAAGGAGAGAAATAACTTATTGGTGGTTATTTGTACACTTGCTCACACTTCGAATTTAAAACTTATAAACCTATCATTATTCTCATAATTTCATCGTATACTTACTTCGCTTGTCTTAAGCCTAAGGTTGGGTTATGAAAATTCGCAGCTCTACATTAGGGTTTACCTTGATGGAATTGATCTTAGTGATCGTTCTCTTATCTATTCTCTCCCTTTTTGCTGCCAGCCGTTTTATGGGCAAAGGCAGTGTGTCTGCATTTGCACTTCAAGAACAAGCCATTTCTGTGATTCGCCAAGTTCAAGTGAATCGCATGCAGTCGAATATCAATATCCCAAACAAGTCTTATCCTGAAAGATGTCTACCCAGTAGCTACAAAGCTGGAGAGGACTCTAGCTACACTAACTTTTGTCTATCGATTACGAGTACTTGTATAGGATCTAGTGCAACGTGCAATCTGGCTAGTAAGGAACGAGATGCTCGAAGCGATGTTGTTGTCGATAACTCAGCACAGTTTTCTATTATTAATGGTGCCTCTAGTCCCATTGAATTTGATCTATTGGGTAATCCTCTCAATGTTTCCTCTGCTGGTATTTCTATTCTTATTCAAGATAAAAACAGTCAAAGCCAGTGCCGAGTATTGATCAACCCTCAGGGTTATGTTTCGGAGGGAGCATGCTCATGAGAAAGCACATTGGTATGACGCTTATTGAGATGATCATTGCCATCGTTCTTATGGGGATTGCGATGGTAGCGTTTACGTCTTTTTTAGTTCCTCAAATTCGTGATTCAGCAATGCCTCATTATCAAATGCGTGCAGCAGCCTTAGGGCAGGGATTTATGTCGCAAATATTGGCGCGCGGCTTTGATGAAAACAGTGACTTCGATGGTGGTACTGTTCGATGTGGTGAGAACGGTGTGAATTGCACTGAGGTGAGTAAATTAGGTGCTGATAGAAAATTCGACGGTTCTTTGGAGGCAACGCCTAATGATTTTAATGATGTAGATGACTATATCGGGTGTTGGAGCACGTCTACAACGGTAGGTCAGTGCCAAGGAGCGAAGCGTGGGAGTATTGCTGATGTATTAGGGAAGAGCGGTGAAGATAAATATCGCAATTTCCGTGTTGAGGTCGGAGTTGCGTACGACAACTTATCTACGGCAAAAACGACAGGCATCACTAACTATAAAAAAATCACTATTACTATTTTTGCAAGCAACACTCAGCCATTAACACTCACTGCCATAAGAGGGAACTACTGATGAAAGCTCGTGGTTTTACCTTAATGGAAATGATCGTCACCATTGTGATCGGGAGTTTTATCATGCTGGGTATTGCGGGTTATGTTCAGCTTGGTATGAAAGGTTATGCGGATACAATTGACCGACAACGTATGCAAACTCAAGCCCAGTTTGTGTTGGAGAAAATGTCTCGAGAAATTCGCCATGCGGTACCGAATAGTTTTCATGAGCCTGATGACACGACGAAGTGTTTAGAGTTTGTACCTATTGAGTATTCAGGGTTCTACACACTGACAAATAACGACTTGGAGTTCTTATTGGGCAATGACGCCACGTTAAACCCAATGCCCGCTAACGCTTGGATGGTTATTAATCCGAGCCGTTATGAAGATCTGCAACCTTCTTCTTCACAAAGTTTAAATGTTGGTGGTCTAGCCAAAACTGGTGATGTCTTTGTTATTAGTGGAGCTGCCAGTACGATTGGGGGCTCTTCTATTTCGAGCCGTCATTACGTCTATCAAGATAAGTCTGAAGTACGTTACTGCTTCGAAAATAATCAAATAACGCGCAATGGAATTACAGTCGCGGATAGTGTTGATACTTCTGTAAGTGATATGCACTATCTAGAGCCAACGCTGCAGCGTGGTGGTCTTGTACACATCAATTTAGAGTTCACTCAAAACGGGGAGCGTAGTGTTTACCAACAAGACGTGCAGGTGCTCAATGTTCCGTAGAAATGTCCAACAAGGTAGTGTTCTGATCGTCGTGTTGTTTGTCATCATTGTGATGGGGTACTTAGCTGCTTCTTTGATGAGAGTAAGTTGGTCAAACCAAAGTACATTAACGAGAGAATTCTTAGGTACCAAAGCTTGGTTTATTGCTCAATCTGCCAATGAGTGGGCACTAACTCAGCTTTATCCATTAAACACAGATGGCTCCGTCATCGCTGATGTTTGCTCTAAGATTGAAAACGGTAATACATCTCCTCCTACACAGATTACACAAGGCTCGGGTTGCCGAATCAATACTATGACATGTTCAAATATCGGTACCTTTAACGCAGGTACCTCTGAAGCTGAATCTCTTTTCAGAGTGCAAGCCACAGCAATTTGTGGTTTCGGGGTTGCACAAGTACAGCGCCAACAAGAGATTTGGGTTAGGGAGTAAATAAAATAATGAAAAAAATAATGATGTTTGGGGCTCTCACATATAGCTTGCTGTCTGCTCAATCTCTTGCTGGAGTTATGTATGACCTTACTCCTCGTTGGTCTTGGAGCGACAATGAATATGTGGCTTGGAATAGCCCTTGCCCCAATAATGGCTACTATACAAGCAACTACTCCACTTACGTATGTACAGTAGGCGTTAATCTAAATTATGGCGATAGTATTGTTGCCGGTCCTTATGTATCACAACTGTATTTGGATCGATATTCTTCTTTCGGTGGTAATAATACGATTGGTAGTAGTAATCGGAATCTTTCCCTTAACCTAGACCGAAATTCTTTTAGCGCTCGTAACTTATATATTTACGGTAGTATCGATAATGGTGGTTACATCAATTTGACAGACGCTACTGTATCTAGGTTTATAAGGAGCTCTAACAATGATGTTGTATTTGATAATGTCAATGTTGGAGAAAGTGTCATAGCTCAAAAACACATTAATGGTACCAACAGTGATGTTGGTGGCTATGTTGATAGCTATGCCGGTGGGGTGACACTGAATAATGTTGATGTAGGCTCGTATATCGAGGCGAGAGATCAGATAAAAACAACGAATGGTGATGTGGGCGGACACATTTCCTCTTCCCACGGTGGTATTCAGGCTGTATCAAACAGCGCGCATCTCATTTCTGGGTATGTTAGTGCTCAAGAATCCATAAAAGTGACTAACTACAGAATCAATCAATACATATTTTCTGAAGACTATGTGCAACTCAATAATACGAATGTGAATGGAGATGTTACCTCTCGTAGCAGTGGTAACCCTGCGGTTGAAGTATTAAATAACTCGTCTGTTTCTGGTGATATCACCGCCAAAGGTTTTATTCGTGTATCTGACTCTAGTGTGTCTGGCGATATTGATAATACTCAAGGGCGCAATCAGAGCATGGCAATTAATAGCAGCCAAATTGGCGGAGATATTGCTGCTAAGGGATACGTCGATGTGCAATCTTCACAAGTATCAGGCACTGTTTCTAGTGCAAATGAAGGTGGGCGAATTGAGCACTCTAAAGTTAAAGGTGATGTAAATGTTAAAGAGTACCTTCACGTAATTAATAACTCCTATATTTGTGGAGAAGCGTCAAGCTCTGGTGATGGTGCAAATATTAACAACTCATTTGTTGGTGATGATGTATCAACTAAAAAGTATCTGCATGTCACAAATGCCTCTGTATTTGGCACTGTAAGTACCAAAAATACAGGGATGGCTCTTTCTGGAGCGAAAATTCTTGCTGACATGAAAGCAGTAGGTTTTCCCAATAACAAGTATGTCAGTATTTCTAACAACTCTACGTTGTGTGGGCAGTTGAACTCTTCATATTATTACAACGGAAATTTGGTTGCGTTTTGTGGGTTAAATGACCCAAGTTGTAACAGCTCCCAATCAAAAGGCGAATGTCCAGTTAATGTAAGTTCAGGATCCGGTTATGATGACTTCTATGAGTTTTGTGGTACTACTCCCCCTGACCCTGAACCAACACAATGTAATTTACTTCCAATGGAAGACTTCAATGCTAATGATATTAGCAACTGGTCTGTTATTGGCTTTGGGCAAAGCATCAAACCTACGCCATCTGGTGGTCGATTCGTTTTAAACTCGTCTCAAAGAAATCAAGCAACAGCATCGGCATA
Source organism: Vibrio sp. MM46 (assembly GCF_027587135.1). Lineage (NCBI taxonomy): Bacteria > Pseudomonadati > Pseudomonadota > Gammaproteobacteria > Vibrionales > Vibrionaceae > Vibrio > Vibrio sp. MM46. Next base: position 69,688 of record NZ_JAPPTO010000021.1, on the reverse strand, counting down.
CAACTATCTATTCCCTTCGAAAGATAACTATCTTGAAGTGGAGTTTGACCACTATGCGCACTCCGGATCTGGGGCTGATGGTGTGGCGTTGGTTTTATCTGATGCTAATGTGCCGCCACAAACTGGGGCATTTGGTGGTCCACTTGGCTATGGTGTGAAACCTAACATACAAGGCTTTGCTGGCGGTTGGCTTGGGTTTGGTATCGATGAATACGGCAACTACTCAAGAGAAGGTAGCTTTGAGGATAGTCATTACCGACCAGGGTTTAAGCCAAATACAGTCGCAATTCGTGGTTCTGGGATTAAGAACGGGTCTGGGCAATGGATGGGAGGTTATCGCTATATTAAAGGTAACCACAATGTTGGTGACTTAGATAGACGCCGCGATCCTAATCATAGATACAAAGTTATCATTGATTCTAAACAACAAGGTAAAGTCTACATTACGATTCAGCGTAAGATCGGTAGTGCGAACTCTTGGACAACATTGATCTCCAAATTTGATGTTATGAGAGGTTTTGGGCAAACCACGCCTCCAGAAAATTTCCGCGTGTCGATTACCGCCTCGACTGGTGACATTACCAACGTACATGAAATGGATAACTTCCAAGTTTGTGCCGATAAATACCAGAAAATAACGGAAGGCATTCACCACTTCGAATTTGATTACGCTGGTACTGGCAGTATTTGTCAGGCGTCCGAGGTAACACTACGAGCATGTATGGATGCTTCTTGTTCGAAAACGTACCCATCTTCAGTATTGAGCTCGAACCCAGGAGCAACGGTTGATCCTGTGACGGTGTCCTTATTGCCACAATCGGATTCTCTCGTCGCATGGGAAGGGGGAGATCGTGTTACATTCTCTGACTCTGTTTCGTTGAAGCTACAAGCGCTCCAATCAGGCTCAGCAAAACTTGGAATTGCAAGTAGCTCGGTTCCACAGTTTGGCTTTGACGGAGCGAAGTGTCGTATCGCTGGTGGTCCGCTATCTGAGCAAAACTGTAATATCGTATTTAACTCTGCGGCGTTGGGTGTAACGGTTCCAGATAAGGTCGCTGGTAAGCCATTCTTCAATACCAAAGGACAGGCACAATATAGCAATCAACGTTCGCCTTATTTAGAGTTTTGTAGCTCACCAAGCCAACAGGGCAGTGACGGCGAAAATCGAGATGTTCAGTTATCCATTGAAAGAATCGAACCGACAAGCAATGCAGTATCAGTCCCCGCTTATGTCTCTTTCAAAAAGAGAGATGGTTCTTTCAGTAACGAGGTTACCGTTGGGACAAATACTGTTGAGGTTGCTGATGTCTACTTTAATAAGCAAGGTAAAGCTTACTTCAACTTAAAGTATCCAGAGGCAGGCAAAGTCGCGCTGAAGGCGAAAATAAAAGATGAAAAGGATTCGTTAGGACAGAATAGCTTTGTGAGTTTTCCAGCATATCTCAAATTGACGGTTGATGGTGGTCTGTGTGGTTCAGGCTCTTGTAGCCAGAAACTGGTTGCTGCTGGAGAAGAGTTCACAATGAAAGTGACGGCTTATCAATTTGGTGATGATAAGAAGCCAGCACAAAACTATCAACAATCAGGTTTAACGATTAGTCATAAAGTATCTTACCCGCAGTTTGATAGTGCGATTCCTGGCACTTTAGGAACGACCACATACGATCATATCAATCTAACTAATGGTACGGGGTCAGTGACGCAAACTGTGTCCGAAGTTGGTGCTTTTGACTTTACGATTACACCACCTGAAACGTATCTCGGTAGTAAAGCTTTCACCATTACGCCAGCAGAAGAAAATATTGGTCGTTTCTACCCTAAGTATTTCCGAGTTGATGAAGCGAAAGGAAATCAATGGGCTTACCCACATAAAGAAAACTTTGCTTATATGGGACAAAGCTTTGGCGTCGAGGAGTTTTATGTTGAGGCATTAAATGCGGATAAAGGCGCTTTAACAAATTACGCCTTCTTCTCTAGTGGCTTACAAGCAAAGTTTGGTTTGAAAGATACTAGCTCTTATCAGCCTCGTTTTATTTTGAACAAAACCTATACGGGGACTTGGGTGAATAATGGTGCTGCTTATGTCACTTCAAGAAGTCTAGGTAAGTTTACTGGTTCAACGACGGATGGGTTAGAGCTATTAAAAGGTTCTGGCTCAAGTTACCCAGATGGTCCGCTCAACTTTAACGAGAACGCGAAAGATACGGCTATATCAATCAAATCCGCGGATGATAATAAGGATCCAGTATCTATCGATGGTAGTGAGGGGTTATTGCCTACCCAACCTGACATCCGCTTTGGTCGTGTAGACTTAGATGATGTCGGTGGCAACCAAGGCTCGACGTTGAGAGTGCCATTACGAGTTGAATACTGGAATGGTAGCCGCTTTATTGCTAACCCAAATGACAGCCAAACCGATGTTACTGGTGTGAAGGCTAAACAAGAGCATATTTGGCCTAAAGGTGATAACGCGAAACCTAAGGATGTCACGTTAGGGGCTGGTGGAGAGGTCGCTTCTGGCCATTCTCGTTCTGTAACAGCAAAAGAAGCAGAGCCGTATCGCCAGCAAACTCGCGTATGGCTTAATCTTGAAGGTGGTGGCAATTCGCTCCCTTGGCTCAAATACGACTGGGATAAAGATGGCTCCGAAGAAAACCCATCATCGGTAGTCACGTTTGGTATTCATCGAGGCAATGACCGAGTGATTTATCGTGGTGAACCGGGCTTAACCGGACAATAACAAACTTCGGTTTCTTGCGTTAAGTAAGGAAACTGCAAGAAATTGAGGCTTTCTGCTCATGTTTGTGTACCAATGCCTTGCTGTGACAGCGAGGCATTGGTACATTTAGGACAATTTTTGTCTTCTAAATTTTTGCAGGATGAGCGAAGAATATGTTTAAAAAACTTCGTGGCATGTTTTCAAACGACCTATCTATCGATTTAGGTACTGCCAACACTCTAATTTACGTAAAGGGACAGGGTATTGTCCTTGATGAACCTTCTGTAGTTGCTATTCGTCAAGATCGTGTAGGTTCTGCAAAAAGCGTTGCTGCTGTAGGCCATGCGGCAAAACAGATGCTTGGTCGTACGCCCGGTAACATCTCAGCTATCCGTCCAATGAAAGATGGCGTTATCGCTGACTTCTACGTAACAGAAAAAATGCTTCAGCACTTCATTAAGCAAGTGCATGACAACAGCATCCTTAAACCAAGCCCACGTGTACTGGTTTGTGTTCCTTGTGGTTCTACTCAAGTTGAGCGTCGTGCGATTCGTGAATCTGCACTAGGTGCCGGTGCGCGCGAAGTTTACCTAATTGATGAGCCAATGGCGGCAGCAATCGGTGCAGGTCTGCGTGTCTCTGAGCCAACAGGTTCAATGGTGGTTGATATCGGTGGTGGTACAACTGAAGTTGCGGTTATCTCACTAAACGGTGTGGTTTACTCTTCTTCTGTACGTATCGGTGGTGACCGCTTTGATGAAGCTGTGATCAACTACGTACGTCGTAACTACGGCAGCTTGATCGGTGAAGCAACGGCTGAAAAGATCAAACACGAAATCGGTTCTGCTTACCCTGGTGATGAAGTTCAAGAGATCGAAGTTCGCGGTCGTAACCTTGCAGAAGGTGTGCCACGCAGCTTTAGCCTGAACTCAAACGAAATCCTAGAAGCATTACAAGAGCCACTGTCAGGCATCGTATCGGCAGTGATGGTTGCACTAGAACAGTGTCCACCAGAGCTTGCGTCTGATATCTCTGAAAACGGTATGGTGTTAACAGGTGGTGGTGCACTACTGAAAGACCTTGACCGTCTACTAATGGAAGAAACTGGTATTCCAGTGGTTATCGCTGAAGATCCACTAACCTGTGTGGCTCGTGGCGGCGGTAAAGCACTAGAAATGATCGACATGCACGGTGGCGATCTATTCTCTGAAGAATAAAGTGCAGGGTGGAGTCCATATGGGCTTCACCTTCATTTCCGCTCTCTGTAATTTCAATCTGCTCCATACCTAGAATCTCTTCATGTCAGATTCTCAGGTTGCCAAGTAAGGCTCAATAATCATGGTAGCAATCAGGTTAAAAACAAGATGAAACCGATTTTTGGCAGAGGTCCATCTCTGCAATTGCGTCTGTTTTTTGCTGTCATCGTGTCGGCGAGCTTGATGCTGGCTGATAACCGTCTAGATACGTTTTCCAACGTCCGATACCTATTGAACAGTATGGTTGCGCCAATCCAATACGCAGCTAATTTGCCTCGTAGCATGTTCGATGGAATGTTCGAGAGTTTAAATACTCGTCAGGCACTGATTGAAGGCAATCGCAATTTGAAGCGCGAAGTGCTTCGCCTGAAGAGCGAGCTGATCTTGCTCGACCAATATAAAGAAGAAAACCAACGCCTGCGTAAACTGCTCGGCTCTTCATTCGTCCGTGACGAGAAGAAAGTCGTCACAGAAGTGATGGCTGTGGACACGTCACCGTACCGCCACCAAGTGGTGATCGATAAAGGTCGTATTGATGGCGTTTACGTTGGTCAACCTGTTATCAACGAGAAAGGTATCGTTGGTCAGGTAACGTTTGTGGCCGCGCACAACGCACGTGTCTTGTTGTTAACAGATGCGAAAAACGCAATTCCAGTCCAAGTGATTCGTAACGATATTCGTGTTATCGCTTCCGGTAATGGTGAAGTGGATGAAATCCAACTAGAGCACATCCCAACCAGTACCGATATCCAAGTTGGCGATTTGCTGGTGACATCGGGTCTTGGGGGTATTTATCCAGAAGGCTACCCAGTCGCAACTGTTACGAATGTGGATCACGATACTCGCCAAGAATTCGCATCAATCAAAGCGGAACCTGTGGTTGAGTTTGATCGCCTGCGCTACTTGCTATTGATTTGGCCGAATGAAGACCGTCAACACAAAGTACTGCAGTCCAATGTAGAAGAAGGTTCAGAACAAGAGGTAACCGATGGCCAATAGTGTATTTAGAAGCCGAATGGTCATCGGCGTCAGCTTCTTCGTCGCGCTAGTCCTGCAAACTATTCCATGGCCAGGCGTTTTGGATTTACTACGTCCATCATGGCTGTTCCTCGTTACCTGTTATTGGGTGCTGGCACTGCCGCATCGTGTCAACGTTGGTACTGCTCTGGTTTTAGGTTTGCTTTGGGATATTTTGATTGGTTCGACGCTCGGGATCCGAGGGATGATGATGTCGATCGTTATCTACTTGGTTGCGTTGAACTTCTTGGTGATTCGTAACATGGCATTGTGGCAACAATCGATTTTGATTGCCTTTTTTACCGTGCTACTGGAACTTCTTATATTCTGTGGGGAATATTTGAACCAGGACGTAGTATTTAATCCATTATCTCTGTGGACTGCGGCAATAAACTGTATACTTTGGCCATGGATGTTTTTATTAATGCGACGCGTCCGTCGCGCATGGCACGTAAGGTAGCGTTGTGAAAAAGGGCTTATCCCTCGTTCTCGCATCGGGTTCTCCGAGAAGAAAAGAGTTGCTTGCTCAACTAGGTTATGACTTTGATATTGTGCTTCCTGATATAGAGGAAGCCAAACAAGATCACGAGCAAGCAAAAGACTATGTTTTGCGTCTCTCTCTGGAAAAAGCTCAAGCAGGCTTAGCGATGGCTAAGCCTGATTCCGTTGTATTGGGCTCCGATACCGTGGTGGTGTGCGATAACCACGTATTAGAAAAACCAAAAAATTTCGAAGATTCAAAACGCATGCTCAGCGATTTATCGGGTCGTCAGCATCAAGTGATGACTGCGGTGAGCGTCGTATCAAAAGAACAACAACACTCAGTGGTCGTTATCACTGACGTGTGGTTCAAAACTCTGACTGAAGAAGAAATAGAACGATACTGGCAGTCAGGCGAACCATGCGATAAAGCTGGAAGTTATGGTATTCAAGGACTCGGTGGGCGTTTCGTCACCCGAATCGAAGGCAGTTATCACGCCGTAGTAGGCTTACCTTTGTTCGAAACCGATCAGCTAATTCAAGAATTTTTATAATTGTTTTGAGGTGTGCACATGAGTGCAGAATTGCTGCTTAACGTGACCCCGAGTGAAACTCGTGTGGCCATGATTGAAGGTGGAGTACTACAAGAAGTTCATATAGAACGAGAATCGCGCCGTGGCATTGTTGGCAATATTTATAAAGGCAAAGTGAGCCGAGTATTGCCGGGCATGCAAGCGGCGTTTGTCGATATTGGTTTAGATAAAGCGGCATTCTTGCACGCGTCAGATATTGTTCCGCATACTGAGTGTGTGGCGGAAAACGAAAAGCAACAATTTCAAGTTCGTGATATTTCTGAGTTGGTTCGCCAAGGTCAGGATATTGTTGTGCAGGTGGTTAAAGACCCACTAGGTACCAAGGGCGCTCGCCTGACGACTGATATTACCCTCCCATCACGTTATCTTGTCTTTATGCCTGGGGCTAGCCATGTTGGCGTTTCTCAGCGTATCGAAAGTGAAAGTGAACGTGAGCGTCTAAAGAAAGTGGTTAACCACTACTGCGACGAGCACGGCGGTTTTATTATTCGTACTGCGGCAGAAGGTGCAGACGAAAAAGAGCTCTCTCAAGATGCGGCATTTTTGAAGCGCTTATGGCAGAAAGTCATGGAGCGTCGCTCGAAGTACAAAACCCGTTCGACCTTGTACGGTGAGTTAGGCTTGGCACAACGCATCCTGCGTGATTTTGTTGGCACTGAGCTAGACAAGGTTATGGTTGACTCTCGTCTTGAATACGAGAACCTTAAAGAGTTTACGTCTGAGTATGTTCCTGAGCTGACTGATAAGCTTGAGTTGTACGAAGGCGATAAGCCAATCTTCGATATGTACGACACAGAGAACGAAATCCAACGCTCTCTGGAACGTAAAGTTGAGCTTAAGTCAGGTGGCTACCTAATCATTGATCAAACTGAAGCAATGACAACGGTCGACATCAATACTGGCGCGTTTGTCGGTCGTCGTAATCTTGAAGAAACCATCTTCAACACTAATGTTGAAGCGACTCAAGCGATCGCTCGTCAGCTGCGTCTACGCAACTTAGGCGGCATTATCATTATCGACTTTATCGATATGGCGTCAGAAGAACATCGTAAGCGTGTACTAACTTCGTTGGAAACGGCGCTCTCAAAAGATCGAGTGAAGACCAACATTAACGGCTTTACTCAGCTAGGCTTAGTTGAGATGACTCGTAAGCGTACGCGCGAAAGTATTGAACATATCTTATGTTCTAGCTGTCCTACTTGTGAAGGTCGCGGTAGCGTGAAGACAGTAGAGACCGTGTGTTACGAGATCCTACGTGAAATTACCCGAGTGAACCGTGCTTATGATGCAGACAACTTTGTCGTATACGCGTCACCATACGTAGCGGAAACACTATTGGGTGATGAATCTCACGCACTGGCTGAACTCGAAGTATTTATTGGTAAGCAAGTTCGTATTCAAGCTGAGCCCCTGTACATTCAGGAGCAGTTTGACGTCGTCATGATGTAATTGGAAAATTTGTGAATTCTGGTTTTAACCGTTTCGGGCGTTTCTGCGCGTGGACTTTAGTGACGTTATTGGTGCTTTTAGCCATCTTAGTAACCACACTACGCGTAGCATTGCCACAACTTAACCACTTCCAAGATGAGATCAAAACCTGGGTCAAGCAAGGCACAGGTTTTGACTTTTCTATTGCCAGCGTTGCTGGCTCTTGGCGTAATAGCCATCCCTCTATCGCACTGCAAGGCCTAGAAGCGAATCTGCCGAATAACCAAGACGCGCGCTTTGCCGTGGATGAAATTCATATTGAATTCGACTTGATTCAATCTCTCCTAAAGTTTAGGCCTGTGGTCGCAGATCTCACCATTGATGACTTGGCTTTAGACATTCGTACCGTTGATTTGTTGTCTAAATCAGAAAATAACGACCCAGCAGCGAATGTCAGCCAAAGTGAATCAAAGCTGATTGATCAGTTGGACTCCTTGTTACTGCGTCAGTTTGAAGATTTCACGATTACCGACTCACGTATTTGGTACAAGTCAGTGTCTGGTGAAACACGCCGCTTGGACATCGAGCAATTACGTTGGAGCAACCAAGGTAAGCATCACTTAGCGGAAGGCACAGTGAGCATTGCGGACGCAAGTCTCAACTCATTGTTAGTGCGTGCTAACTTCAAAGATTATGGTTCGCTGCGTGATATCTCAGGTGAATTTTACGTAAGTGCAAAAGATGTGTCCGTGACGCCTTGGCTAACCACTTACATGCAAGATGAGTCTGGCGTTGAGTCAGGCAAAGTGAGTCTCAACACTTGGTTGACGTTGCAACACAGCCAACCAAGCTACGCTTATGTCGATCTGCAACCCTCTGAATTAGTGTGGAATGAGAAAGGGCGTCATGAACTGCTGCTGGAGTCTGGTATTTTCAAGCTTTCACCAGATAAAGAAGGCTGGAAAGTAAATGGTCACTCACTGCAAATCCGCACCGATGACCGACCATGGCCTGAGCTGGATGTTGCCTTTGATTGGCAACCAGGTGGCTGGCTACTCAACTTATCCCAATTAGACATTGAAGCGTTAACCCCGCTCGTTAAGCTAGCACCTAAATCAGAATCCACTACGGATTTGCTAGATAAACTAGCGCCGAAAGGACGAGTGGAGGACATTCGCCTGTCGATGAATGGTGGTTTAGACACGCTACGTTACTCAGCCGAACTGGATGAATTAGGTTTAACGCAGTGGGAGCTGCTGCCTGGCTTTAGTCATGTGCAAGGCAAAGTCTCGGGTAACCTAGAACAAGCAAAAGCGAAAGTGACGGTTATCGATGATGTCTTCCCATATGGGGACGTATTCCAAGCGCCTTTAAACATCAAACAGGGTGAAGTCGACATCGTTTGGCAGCAAGATGAAGATGGTTGGCGTTTGTGGTCTGATAAAGTGACTGCGGCGACACCCGATCTGCAAGTGCTGGGTGCGTTCCGTCTCGATTTCCCGAAAGAGCAAAGCCCATTTCTGTCGTTTTATGCAGAAGCTGATCTCTACAACGCTGGTGAAACGTGGCGTTACCTTCCAACTCTAGCACTTGGGCAAGATTTGACAGACTACCTATCTACTGCGATTCAGGGGGGTAAGGTCAATACTGCGAAGCTGCTTTGGTATGGCGAGCTAGGTGACTTCCCGTATAAAGAGCATAACGGCATGTTCCAAGCATGGGTTGGATTGAAGAATGCGAAGTTCAGCTTTGATACTGCTTGGCCAACCATTACAGATTTACAACTCGATTTGTTGTTTGAAAACGATGCCATGTACTTGGATTCGAAGTCTGCCACGTTAAATGGCGTGAAAGCGAAGCGAATCACAGGTCGTATTCCCGAGCTTGCAGAAGGTGGCCATATCGAGATCGAAGCGAAAGCAAGCGCACCGGGTAATGAAGTTCGTGACTACATGATGGCAACGCCACTGGTTGACTCTGTGGGGGCTGCGTTGACCGCACTGCAAGTTAGTGGTCCTGTTTATTCAGAATTCCAACTCAATATCCCATTTGATACCGAGAAAGATGCTCGCGCATGGGGTTATGCGGATCTTAAGAACAACCGCGTAGATATTGATGCGCCGCCGATGACGTTAGAGAACGCGACTGGCCGTATCAAGTTCGATAACGATGTAGTGACTACTTCTGGTCTATCTGCTGAATTATTGAAGCAGCCAATCTCACTGGACTTTCGTGGTGAGAACGCCGAGCAAGGCTACAATGTGACCATCAATACCCTTGGTGATTGGGAGGTAGACCCACTCAAACCTTACCTTGGCGAGCGTTGGTTAAGCCTTGTTTCAGGTCATGCACCATGGCAAATGGACATCGATCTACAACTCAACGATGTGGGTTTTACCTATCAAGTGGATGTGCTTGCTCAGCTTAGTCAGTTAGCAAGTGAATATCCGTACCCGCTTGGGAAAAAACGGGGCGAAAAAGGGCAAGCGAAGCTCCAAGCTTCTGGAAACCAAGAAAGTGTTTCGGCTCGTTTGCAGATCCCAAATGCGAAGTACCAAACGGAAATCGACATTTCAGGCGATGTCCCAGTATTGACCGCAACAAATCTCGTTGTGGGGAACGGCGGTTTCAAAATCAGCCCTGTGGTAGGACACGACGCCTCAATTCGTTTGGATGATTTGAGCCTCGATAAGTGGGCGGATTTAATGCACGTTCCACAAAGTACCACACAGTCTGTTTTGTCGAGCATGAAAACACCGACTGTTCCACTTCCAACGCGTATTAGCATGGATGTGAAGAATTTGGAGCTTGGTGGTATCGAGTTTCACGATGTGGATTTGAATGCACGTAAGAAGAATCTAAGCTGGCAGCTCGATGTTGATAGTCAAGAAGTGAAAGGCAAAGCCAATTACCTCAAACCGTATGATTTGTCCGTCTCATTGGAGCATTTACACCTGTATATTCCAGGTTTTGATGAGATGACGAAAGAGCGCAGTTCTCTGTTCGCTAGTGAAGACCAGAGCGCACCACTAATCTCAAACTTTGACCGCAAGTTCCATGCAGAAATGCCAAACTTAACTTTGAACATTGATGATTTCTGGTTGCAAGGTTACAAGGTTGGCAAGGTAAATGTGGATGTCGAGCGTGGCAATAATCGACTTGAATGGAAGAACGTAACTTTCAGTAGTGGTCAAAACCGTATTGATATGAGCGGTTGGTGGGAGCTAACCAAAGAGCGAAGTCATTCAAACCTATCCATGAAAGTTAAGGGTGATAACAACAGTGATTTGATGGAGCGCTTTGGGATAACCTCTGGCATCCAACAAGCGCCGTTTGAAATCAATGCCAACCTAGACTGGGATGGCGCGCCGTGGTCGATGAAGACTCAAAGTTTGCAAGGTGACGTCTCTACCGAATTTGGTAAAGGCGTGATCACCGAAGTGAGTGGCGCGGCGCGATTGCTCGGTCTGTTTAGTCTTGATTCGATCATTCGTAAGATGCAGCTCGACTTTACTGACGTGTTCGACAAAGGGATGGCATTCAACTCAATCACGGGTACAGGCAAAATCCAAGATGGCGTATTTATCACCAACGATATTGTGATGGATGCACTGGCCGGTGAAATGAAGATTCGTGGCATCGCCGATATGAACACCCGCTTGGTGGATGCGGAAGTGAACTTTACTCCGGACATTACTTCAGGTTTGCCTATGCTGACTGCCTTTGCTGTAGCGCCTCAAACGGCGTTGTACGTACTGGCGATTTCGACGGTTATCTCTCCAGTAGTGGAAGTCTTCACGCAAGTAAACTACGAAGTGAAAGGTCCTCTGGATTCACCTACTGTAAAAGAGATTTCACGAAGCAAAGGTGAATACAAGTTGCCAGAAAAACTGCGTGAGCAAGCGAAGTAATTGCGCGGTTAGTCTTCTGACGAACAAGGAATTGAATACATGGAACGTGTTGGCATCATTCAAATGACATCAGGTCCAGATTTCGAGGAGAATCTGGACTTCATTGCCAAGCAATGTGCATTGGCTGCTGAGCAAGGTGTGAAGCTGGTTGTGACACCAGAAAACGCTACGCAGTTTGCCAATCGAGAGGCGTATCACCAGAACGCAGAAACTTTGGGTGACGGTCCTATCCAGCAGTGTTTATCTGAGATCGCACAACGCAATCAATTAACGCTAATAGTCGGAAGCATGCCGATTCGCACTGAACAAGGCGTGACTACCACGACATTTGTTTTCTCACCGCAAGGCGAGCGTATTGCTCATTACGATAAGCTGCATATGTTTGACGTGGATGTAGCCGATGGGTATGGCAGCTATCGTGAGTCGGATACCTTTAGTGCAGGTAATCGCATCGTGACGGCAGAGACCAATATTGGTACGGTAGGCTTAAGTATTTGCTACGACGTACGCTTTCCTGAACTGTTTAAAGCACTACGCTTAGCAGGAGCACAAGTTATCGTTGTGCCCGCTGCGTTTACCGCCGTCACGGGAGAGGCGCATTGGGAAGTACTGCTAAGAGCGCGTGCGATTGAAACCCAGTGCTGGATTCTTGCCTGCGGGCAAACGGGGACGCATCCTTGTGGTCGTCAAACCTGGGGGCACTCCATGGTGATTGATCCTTGGGGGCGCGTTCACCAACAATTGAATGACCAAGTAGGACTGCTGGTGGCAGAGATAGATTTGTCACACAACCAGCAAGTAAGGCAGAATATGCCGCTGACTCAACACAGTCGCTTTCAAAATGAATTGAAACGGAAATAAAAGAGCTAACTATGAGCATAAACCAAATAGAACAGGCACTCCTTGCCCCAAACGGTCTGACAGAGCAAGACATCGCTGACACACTAGCGAGCATTGCGACGCGCCAGATCGATTATGCGGACATTTACTTTCAGTCCAGCTGGCATGAGTCTCTGGTTCTAGAAGACAGCATCATTAAAGATGGCTCTTTCAATATTGACTGTGGTGTCGGAGTACGAGCAGTCACAGGCGAGAAAACCGGTTTCGCCTACTCAGACCAAATTCAACTAGAAGGTTTGAAGCAAAGTGCGATTGCAGCGCGTGGTATTGCGCAGCAAGGTCAAAACGGCAAAGTGCACGCATTCAAGCGTTCTGATAACCAAGCTTACTACGATGCGGTAAACCCACTAGCAAGCTGGGAAAAGCAACAAAAAACTGAACTGTTATTGTCTCTGGATGCGTACATTCGTACCAAAGAGCCACTCATCAAAGAAGTGTCGATAAGCATCAGCGGTGTGCACGAGCAAATGCTAGTTGCAGCAACCGACGGTACTTACGCTGGCGATATTCGTCCGCTTGTTCGTCTATCAATCAGTGTTCTTGCTGAAAAAGGCGATCGCCGTGAACGCGGTAGCGCTGGTGGTGGTGGTCGTTTTGGTTACGACTTCTTCCTATCTGAAACGAACGGCGTGAAACAAGCCTTCCAATTCGCAGATGAAGCGATTCGTATGGCGCTAGTGAACTTAGAAGCAGAAGCAGCACCTGCAGGCATGATGCCTGTGGTACTTGGTTCTGGCTGGCCGGGCGTATTGCTGCACGAAGCGGTAGGTCACGGTTTAGAAGGTGATTTCAACCGCAAAGAGTCGTCAGTGTTCTCGGGCAAGATGGGTGAGCAAGTGACATCTCCGCTTTGTACGATCGTGGATGATGGCACGCTAAAAGATCTGCGCGGTTCATTGAACGTGGATGATGAAGGTGTGAACGGTCAATACAACACACTTATCGAAAATGGTGTGCTTAAGGGCTACATGCAAGATAAGTTGAACGCACGCCTAATGGGTGTGAATCCTACAGGTAACGGTCGTCGTGAGTCTTACGCGCATCTACCAATGCCACGTATGACCAACACTTACATGCTGCCGGGTGAGCACACGCCAGAAGAGATCATCTCTACAGTGAAGAAAGGTCTGTACGCACCAAACTTCGGGGGCGGTCAGGTGGACATCACTTCTGGTAAGTTCGTGTTCTCTGCATCGGAAGCGTACTTGATTGAAGATGGCAAAATCACTCGCCCAGTGAAAGGCGCAACGTTGATAGGCTCAGGCATCGAAGCAATGCAACAAGTTTCTATGGTGGGTAACGACCTAAGCATCGACAGAGGCGTTGGCGTATGTGGTAAGGCGGGTCAAAGCGTACCAGTTGGCGTTGGTCAACCAACATTGAAGCTCGATTCAATCACCGTGGGTGGTACTGAGTAAGCATTAACTACCAATTAGCTATGACGTTAAAGATCGTCATTCCTTACCGCGACGAAGGAGCGATGATAGGGAGTCTCGACTTTTAGCCTAGAGCATCAAACGTTAAGCTATTAAAGAATAAAAGAGCGCCCATTGAGCGCTCTTTTGTTTTAGGGGGAGATGATTCGCTATAGATTCTCTTCCGCAAACTCTGCCAAGCGACTGCGCACCACACCATTGAGGTGAATATTGGCGCTGCCTTCAAAGTTCTTGAAGCGCTCAACCATATACGTCAAACCAGACGTCACTGGGGTTAGGTAGTGGGAGTCAATCTGTGCCAAGTTACCCGAGCACACAATCTTAGTGCCTTCACCACAACGGGTGATGATGGTTTTGATTTGTGAAGCGGTTAAGTTCTGACACTCATCGAGCAAGACAAACGCATTCTGGATAGAGCGACCACGCATAAAGTTAATCGATTTAAACTGAATGTTGGCTTTATCGCAGATGTACTTCATCGAACCTTCGGTGCAATGGTCGTTCTTGTGCAGCGCTTCCAAGGTATCGGTCACTGCGGCTAACCACGGCATCATTTTCTCTTCTTCCGAGCCCGGTAAGAAACCAATCGACTCACCAATATCTGGCGTGTTCCGCGTTACGATAATCTTATCGAACATGCCTTTTTCAATGGTTTGCTCTAGTGCTGCTGCCATTGCAAGGAGCGTTTTACCACTACCGGCAGCGCCGGTCAGAATCACCAAATCAATATCAGGATCAAGCAAGGCATCCATCGCCATGCCTTGATAGATATTTTTCGGTGTAATGTCCCAAGCGCGACGATGCATCATGCGCTCACGACTCAGGTCGAGCAGCGTAACCTTATCCTCATTAATGGTTTCTACTCGACCTACAAAATCACTCTCTTCATCAATCACATATTGGTTGATAAAGGTCGGCTCGAACGGTTCGCGGTTGAGTTTATGGAACGTTTTTCCGCCCAGCGCGTAACTCTCAACTTCATCCACATCACTCCAAAAATCACCTTCACGTTGTTGGAAGCCTTTGGTGAGGTATTGGATATCATCAATCAGTTGATCCGTACGATAGTCTTCAACGAAACGTACGCCAGCGCCTTTGGCTCGCAAACGCATGTTGATGTCTTTGGTTACGAGCACGACTTCACGTGGTGCGCGTTTGTTTTGCAGATAAAGCACCGCATTGAGTATGCGGTTGTCACCGGCTTTGTCGGCGAAGGCTTTGACGGTTTCCTGCAATTCGAAGTCCGCCAAAATAGAGATGGTGCCTTGGCTAGGGTTGTCTTTAGAAACTGGAATACCTTCTGAGATTTCATCGGGTGTTGCGTCTTTAAACAGATCTTCCAAAGCGCGAATCGCAACGCGTGCATCCCTTGCTACATCACGTTTACTGTCTTTGATTCGGTCGAGTTCTTCCAACACGGTCATTGGGATGACGACATCGTGTTCTTGGAAAGAGAAGATGGCGAAGGGTTCATGAAGAAGAATGTTGGTATCGAGTACAAACAGTTTCCGATCGGTATCGCCCATAGCGTCTCCTTGCCGCAGCGCGGCTTTGCTGGCTAGTAGCTAAGAAGGAACAGTCTTCCTAACTCTGATTGCTTGCAATAGAGGTTGTCGGGCAATGTCGGTTAGTGCGCAACCGAGTAGCAAGACAACTTACTGCAAACCCGTGTTGATCCTAATCGTGTACTTAATGCGCTCAAATCATGCTTGATGACTCTAAGCGCCCCTCATTAGAAGTATACGTAAAATTTACTTCTTACAACTTAATAATTGTCATGAGTTTTTTACAATTTGATTGCATTCCTAATTCAGGAAAAAAAGTTGCCCCTCTGGGCGGTTTCGGCGTGACCTAAATCACAGCTTCAAGTAAGATTAGCGACCTTTTTCTGCGTATAGGCTACGCCCGATTTATCATGTGCAGCTGGCTTAAAAATGCACAGCACAAAGTGGCATGACAAGCACGATTGGCATAGCAGAAGCCAGAATCAGATCTAAACTATTATCCATGCCCATCGGGATGGGTAGAGACCAACAAGAAACAACAACGAGGTAGTCAATTCATGACATTTGCTTTGGGGCAGCGCTGGATTAGCGATACGGAAAGCGATTTAGGTTTAGGTACCGTAGTAGCAATGGATGCTCGTACTGTGACATTGATGTTTGCAGCATCAGAGGAAAACCGAGTTTACGCACGTAACGATGCACCAGTTACCCGAGTAACGCTCAACGTCGGTGATGTCATCGATTGCCAAGAAGGTTGGTCATTAAAAGTTGAAGAAGTACTGGAAGATGAAGGTCTATACACCTATTTCGGTACTCGTGAAGACACGCAAGAAACGGCGATTGTGTTGCGTGAAATCTTCCTAAGCAACCACATTCGTTTTAACAAGCCGCAAGACAAGTTGTACGCAGGTCAAATCGATCGCATGGACAACTTTGTACTTCGCTACCGTGCGCTACAAAACCAATTTGAGCAACACAAGAGCCCAATGCGTGGTCTGTGTGGCATGCGTGCAGGCTTGATCCCTCATCAGCTTTACATCGCACATGAAGTGGGTCGTCGTCACGCGCCTCGCGTATTGTTAGCGGATGAAGTTGGTCTGGGTAAAACCATCGAAGCGGGCATGATCATCCACCAGCAAGTGCTGTCCGGTCGTGCTGAACGTATCCTTATCGTGGTGCCAGAGACACTGCAACACCAGTGGCTCGTTGAGATGATGCGTCGTTTCAACCTGCACTTCTCTATCTTCGATGAAGAGCGTTGTATTGAAGCGTTCGCAGAAGCGGAAAACCCATTTGATACGCAGCAATACGTGCTGTGTTCACTGGATTTCCTACGTAAGAGCCGCAAGCGTTTCGAGCAAGCGCTAGAAGGCGAGTGGGATCTATTGGTTGTCGATGAAGCGCACCACTTAGAATGGAGCCAAGACAAACCAAGCCGCGAATACCAAGTGGTAGAAGGCTTGGCAGAACGCACTGCGGGTGTGCTACTGCTAACGGCAACACCAGAGCAGCTAGGTCGTGAGAGTCACTTCGCTCGTCTACGTCTGCTAGATCCAGATCGTTTCTACGATTACGACGCATTTGTTGAAGAAGAAGAGCAATACGCACCTGTTGCGGATGCTATCACGTCGTTATTCTCTGGTGATAAGCTGCCTGACGAAGCGAAAAACCAAATTACCGAACTGCTTTCTGAGCAAGACGTTGAGCCGCTATTCCGTATTATCGAAAGCGACAGTGATGAAGAAGCGAAAGCGTCAGCGCGCCAAGAACTGATCGACAACCTAATGGACCGTCACGGTACTGGTCGCGTTCTGTTCCGTAACACGCGTGCTGCAATCAAAGGCTTCCCGAAGCGTAACGTACATCTAATGCCAATGGACATTCCGCAGCAGTACACCACATCAATGCGTGTATCAGGCATGATCGGTGGCAAGATGACACCAGAAGCACGCGCGGTGAAGAACCTTTACCCAGAAGAAATCTTCCAAGAATTTGAAGGCGAAGATTCAAGCTGGTGGCAATTTGACTCACGTGTGAACTGGCTACTTGAGAAAGTAAAAGAGAAGCGCAGCGACAAAGTATTGGTTATTGCTTCTCGTGCAAGTACGGCACTACAACTGGAGCAAGCACTGCGTGAGCGTGAAGGTATTCGTGCAACTGTATTCCACGAAGGCATGTCGATCCTTGAGCGTGACAAAGCGGCTGCTTACTTTGCGCAAGAAGAGGGTGGCGCGCAGGTTCTTATCTGTAGCGAAATCGGCTCAGAAGGTCGTAACTTCCAGTTTGCTAACCAACTTGTGATGTTCGATTTGCCGTTCAACCCAGACTTGCTAGAGCAACGTATTGGTCGTTTGGACCGTATCGGTCAGAAGCGTGATATCGACATCCACGTCCCTTACCTAAAAGGTACATCACAAGCGATCCTTGCGCGTTGGTTCGATGAAGGTCTAAATGCGTTTGCTGAAACCTGTCCAACAGGTCGCGCGGTTTACGATAAGTACTCTGATGCGCTGATTGAAATGCTGGCGTCTGGTGATGTTTCAAACCTTGATGAAGTGATTGAAGAATCTGCGAAGATGAACAAAGAGCTGAAATCACAACTTGAGCAAGGTCGTGACCGCCTACTAGAGATGCACTCAAATGGCGGTGATAAAGCACAGCAAATCGTTGAGAAAATTGCATCAACGGATGGCGACACAAACCTAGTGACATTCGCGTTGTCTCTGTTCGACACCATTGGCTTGAACCAAGACGACAAAGGCGAGAACGCACTTGTGGTAACGCCATCTGAACACATGATGGTACCAAGCTACCCTGGCTTGCCATACGAAGGCGCGACAATCACGTTTGACCGTGATACTGCGCTGTCTCGTGAAGACATGCACTTCATCAGTTGGGAGCACCCAATGATTCAAGGCGGTATCGATCTGCTGATGAGCGAGGGCGTGGGTACCTCTGCGGTTTCTCTGCTGAAGAACAAAGCGCTACCAGTGGGCACTATCCTACTTGAATTGGTATACGCGGTGGATGCACAAGCACCAAAACGCAGCGGTATTACTCGTTTCTTACCGAAGACACCAATTCGCATGATGATGGATGCTCGTGGTAACGATCTGTCTTCTCAGGTTGAGTTTGAAGGCTTCAACCGTCAGCTTAGCCCTGTGAACCGTCACCTAGGCAGCAAGCTAGTGACATCAGTACAGAAAGACATTCACAGCCTAATCGAAGCGGGTGACGCATTGGTTGAGCAGAAAGTGGAAGACGTACGCAAACAAGCGCATCAAGACATGCAACAAAGCTTGAATGCCGAGCTTGAGCGTCTACAAGCACTGAAAGCGGTTAACCCGAATATCCGTGATGAAGAAATTGAATCGATTGAAGAACAAATCAAAGAGCTAACAGGTTACATCAACCAAGCTCAGGTTCAGCTAGATTCGCTACGTCTGATTGTGGTCAGCCATAACTAATCAGCGTTCAAACACACGAAAAAAAGGTCTTCAATTGAAGACCTTTTTCTTTATCTGAGCTTGGTTTATCTCAGCGGTTCAGTTAATCGCTCGTAGCCAATTACATTAGCCACTTCCACCAAATAAACAGCGCTAAGAAGCCGAATAAGTAAATCAAGCCAGCAATCGACAACCACTTCAATTTACGACCTAGCGCTAATGGTTTAGGTAAGTCGGTTTTGCTCACTAAAATGTAGTTCAGTAGTGCAAAGAACGGTGTCGTCATAAACGCCAGTACCATGGCAAAGTTCAGCATTGGTAGTAGTGCTGAAGCCCAGAACACCACAATACCTAAAGCCAATAGCGATACGATCAGCATGATTGCAGACGTCGCTTTCGGATCGGTTTTTGGCTGTGAACGCAGCAGGCGCTGAGAGTCTGAAATCACACGTGAGTAGCCATCAATCACCGTAATCGTACTACCGAAGATACAGAAAAACGCAATCACTGCAATTAGGTAACGTGACCACTCACCAATGGTCGAAGCGTACAAGCCAACAAGCTGGTGGGAGAAGCCTACGCCAGAGCTCTTAAGTTCAATGCCTGAGCCGTGTAGCATCAACGCACCTAGCGATACAAACACCAAAGCCAATACCGCAGTACCAATATAGCCGACATTGAAATCAAACAACGCAGATTTTGCGGTGACTTCTTGTTGGCTAGTTTGGCGTTTGAGCCACGCAGACGTCAAACAAGAGATCTCGATTGGTGCTGGCATCCAGCCCATGGTTACAACGATAAAGCCGATAGCTGCAATTGACCAAGGAGAAGGGGGGTCAAAGTTCGCAACGGGCTCTACCGGATTACCAAATGCAATCGCCACTGCTAGTAATGTCGCAATAGTCAGTACTGTCATGATGACTTTCGAGAGCGTATCCAGCGCTTTGTAATGACCAGCGAATAGGATCACCAAGCACGTGACCAATACAATGATACTGAGTGATGCCATCGACAATGAAAATGGAATGAAGTAGCCCAACAAGCTCGCACTGAACATCAGAAGCGCTGCTGTATTGATCACCGCAGAAACGGAACTGAGAAACAAGAACAACCAAAGGTAGGGGCGACCAAGCTTAGCGTAGCCTTCAACCAAGGTTTTACCTGTGCCCATGGTGTATTGCACGCCTGCTCGAAAAAAAGGGTATTTAAAAAGGTTTACTAGCAGGATAAGCACGGCGAGTTGCCAGCCATAAATGGCACCAGCTTTTGTTGAAGCAACGAGGTGAGAGCCACCCACCGCCGCAGAAGCCATTAGAATGCCGGGACCCAACGAGCGTACAAATTGGGAGATTTTGGATTGGGGTTGATCTGGTACTGCCGATTCCATTTGTTATTGTCCTTGTTCATCAACGATAAACTATAAGTAACATGCCCAGTATGGTTGTCAATTTAAATTTACAACTTGGTTTGAATTTATTTTTATTAGTGGTTTGACTTGTTAGTTTTTGTTATTTCAAAAAGTTATATCGACTCAGGTTCGCGATAAAATTAAACGTGTTTTGTGCATGCATCTTGAGGGCTCTTGGGTATAATCAGCGCGTTTTTATTCTGTAGAGATCCTGCCCATGGCAATGCTTGAGTACAATCCACCAACCGATCCTTGGATTGATGTCGTTTTTGAAGATGAGCAAATATTGGCTGTGAATAAGCCATCCGGTCTGCTCTCTGTGCCGGGCCGTCTCGCTGAGCACTATGACAGTATGTGGAGTCGCCTCACTGAGCAGTATCCAGACATTCAAGTGGTACACCGTTTGGATATGTCGACTTCCGGTTTGATGGTTCTGGCGAAGAACAAACATGCAGAAAGTGCTTTAAAGAAGCAGTTTCAATATCGATTGACGCATAAGATCTACTATGCACGAGTTTGGGGGCACGTAGAGCAAGAAGAAGGTGAGATTGACCTACCGCTGATTTGCGATTGGCCTAACCGTCCACTGCAGAAAGTGTGTTTTGAAGATGGCAAACCTTCTAAGACGCTATTCCAAGTGGCGAAGCGAGAAGAGCACCCTGATGGAGCGAAGACGACGATTGTACGTTTACTGCCTATCACTGGTCGCTCACACCAATTGCGTGTCCACATGCAAGCATTAGGTCACCCGATTGTGGGGGATGAATTTTACGCAACTGAAGAAGCAAAAGCTTTCTCTGAGCGCCTAGAACTGCACGCCGCTGAATTGAGCTTTTACCATCCGAAATGCCATTGGCTGCGCAGCATTTTTGTTCCTTGTGATTTTTACCCGGAAGCGGAAGCGATGATCTTTGACTATTTCGACCCAGCGCGTAAATTACCAGATTACAAAACACTGCCACGTCCATAAATTCACCTTTAGGCAGTGAACAAGGAGTTGTTATGTCACTGCCTAAAGTGGTCTTCCTCGACCGCGCGACTATTCCCGTTCAAATTCAAGTTCCTCGTCCAAGCTTTGCCCATGATTGGGTGGAATACGATCTGACTTCTTCTGAGCAAGTTGTTGAACGCCTTTCTGATGCAGATATCGTGATCAGCAACAAAGTGATGCTCGACCAAACCGTTCTCTCTCAACTTCCCAACCTCAAGATGATTGCTGTCGCGGCTACGGGTTTTAATAATGTCGATGTTAATTATTGCGCTGAGCACAATGTTGCGGTCGCCAACGTGCGTGGCTATGCGACTCGCTCGGTGCCTGAACACGTCATTGCGATGCTTTTTGCCTTGCGCCGCAACTTGTTTGGTTATCATCAAGACATTGCCGCAGGCGAGTGGCAACGTAATAAACAGTTTTGTTTCTTTACGCATCCAATTGGGGACGTTGCAGGTAGCACTTTGGGGGTGGTTGGCAGCGGCGCATTAGGTCTGGCGACGGCACAATTAGCGAAAGCGTTAGGTATGAACGTGGTGTTTGCGGAGCGCAAAGGCGTAACCGAGTGCCGAGAAGGCTATGTCTCTTTTACTGAAATGCTAAATCAAGCGGACGTCATCACTCTGCATTGTCCATTGAATGATGAAACACGTAATTTGATTGGCGAAGTGGAACTTAAGCTGATGAAGCCAACATCAATTTTGATTAATACCGGACGTGGTGGCTTGGTAGATGAGCAAGCCTTAGTGGATAGCTTAAAACAAAGTGAGATTGCTGGTGCAGGGTTTGATGTCTTTACCCAAGAGCCCGCCGATGAGAGTAATCCGTTGATTGCCAATATGCACTTACCCAATCTATTGTTAACGCCACACGTCGCTTGGGGCAGTGACTCATCGATTCAGCGTTTGGCTGAGATCTTGATTGAGAATATTAACGCCTTTGAGCGTGGTGAAAGCCTCAATCGCTTGGCGTAATATCTGAAAATAGGCATGAAAAAAGCAGACTCACAGGTCTGCTTTTTACTTTCTTAAGCGTTGAATTACATTTCTTCTTCAAATGCTTTCAGAATTTGGAAGATTTCACGGTAAGATTTTGCTGGTTTACCGGCTTTCTTCTCTTTTGCTGCTTGGCGAGCAAGTTGGCGTAGACGTTGACGATCCGCTTCTGGGTACAATTCCATTACGTCATCAATCGCTTTATCGCCTTCTTCCACAACGCGGTCACGCAGCGCTTCTAGCTTGTGCAGAGCAGCTGTCGCTTGTGAGTGCTTGTTGCGGATTTTATCCAGAGCCGCTTGAATTGGTTCTGGATCTTCGTAGCGCATTAGCTTACCAATGCGTTGTAGCTGACGACGACGTGCTTCGTTTTTAAAGCGTTGTGCATCAGCAACCGCTTCGCGCAGTTCTTCGCTCAATGGAAACTTTTCTAGAACCGCCGGCTTAAGACCAACTAGCTCTTCACCAAGCTTTTGCAGCTCTTCCATGTCTCGCTTCATCTCGGATTTACTAACCCAGATGATCTCTTCTTCTGGTTCCCATGGCGCTTTTTGATTCTTACGTGCCATTTCAGTTGCCTGTGTTTTGATTAATATTATGACTATTTTAACAAGAATCGTGGGGAGAAAGCGAAATTCTTGTTATTCTATTGTGCATCGAATACATGATGTGAAAGACAATGGATATTAAACAGCAGGTTGCTGAGCAACGTACCGAGCTAGAACAAGCCGTTTCACGTGCACTAGAAATCGCTGCGGCGAAGTCTGATGCCGCTGAAGTCGCAATCACCAAGAGTACGGGTTTGAGTGTTTCCACTCGCATGGGTGACGTGGAAAACGTTGAATTCAACAGCGATGGCGCACTAGGCATTACTGTCTACCGTGGTCAACGTAAAGGCAGTGCTTCCACATCTGACTTGAGCGAAGCTGCTATTGAGCAAACCGTTCTAGCAGCACTAGACATCGCTCAATACACATCAGAAGACCCGTTCGCAGGTCCTGCTCCAAAAGAATACATGGTGAAAGAGGTGCCAGACTTAGACCTTTTCCACCCAGATGCTCCTGATCCAGACTACGCAGCGCAGGTCGCTATCGCAGCTGAAAAAGAAGCGCTGAACTACAGCGACGCTATTAAGCAAAGCGATGGTGCGAGCTACGACAGCCACTACGGCGTTAAGGTTTACGGTAACAGCCATGGCTTGTTAGCAAGTTACGCATCAAGCCGCCATAGCACTAGCTGTTGTGTGATTGGCGTGGGTCAAAACGGCGAGATGGAACGCGATTACAGCTATACCGTTGCGCGCCATCGTGACGATCTTTGGTCACCAGAAATGGTTGGCCGCAAAGCGGCAGAGAAAACCATCAGTCGCCTTGACGCGCAAAAGCTTAAGACGGGCAAATACCCAGTGATGTTTGCTGCGGACGTAGCGACAGGCTTGATTGGTCACCTAGTGATGGCAATCAGCGGTGGTAACCTGTACCGCAAATCTTCTTTCCTATTGGATCACCTTGGTAAGCAAGTATTGCCGGAGTGGTTCAACATTTCTGAGCGTCCGCACGTACTACGTGGGTTAGCTTCAAGCCCATTCGATAGCGAAGGTGTCTACACGCAAGATCGTGAAATCATCACCGATGGTGTTTTAGCTACCTACTTGCTAACCAGCTATGCCGCTCGCAAGATGAAGATGGACCCAACGGGTCACGCTGGTGGTATCCATAACTGGTATGTGAAGTCGACAGGTCAAAATTTCGAGCAAATGCTAAAAGAGCTGGGCACAGGTTTACTAGTAACAGAAACTATGGGTCAAGGCGTAAACGTTGTAACTGGCGATTACTCTCGCGGTGCAGCTGGTTTCTGGGTTGAGAACGGTGAAATCCAATACCCAGTGTCTGAAATTACCATTGCGGGTAACTTGAAAGACATGTTCAACCAGATTGTTGCTGTGGGCAGCGACGTAGAAACACGCTCGCAAATCCAAACTGGTTCTATTTTGTTGGATACCATGAAGGTTGCTGGTGAATAAGCTTGCTAACCGCTAGATACGAAAAAGCCTGATGTGTTCATCAGGCTTTTTTATTGCTCGTTATTGGCGGTTCGCTACACAGCTTAAATCATTAAGGTTGCGAGACCGAGGAAGACTGATAGACCAATTACGTCCGTTACTGTGGTCAGAGCCATACCACCAGCGAGGGCTGGATCGATGTTCATTTTCTTGAGTAGGATTGGAATGGTAACGCCCGCAATACCAGCCACAAGCAGGTTGGTTAGCATGGCTGCCGAGATAATCCCACCAAGCATCCAGTTTCCTTTCCATGCAACCACAATACCACCGATGATCAGCGCCCACATGATGCCGTTTAGCAAGCCGATAGCCGCCTCTTTCATCAACAGTTCACGTTTGTTCGAGTCACCGATATGACCGAGAGCTAAGCCACGGATTACAAGTGCAACGGTTTGGTTACCTGCTACACCACCCATTGAAGGCACGATCGTCATTAGGACAGCAATCGCAGCCATTTGATCGAGTGTGGCTTCAAACATGTTGGACACTGAAGCGGCTGCCAGTGCAGCAAGTACGTTGGCACCAAGCCAAATACTACGTTTACGAGCAGACTTTACCACAGGCGCGAAGGTATCTTCGTCGTCGTCCATACCCGCCATACTCATCATTGAGTGTTCAGCGTCTTCACGGATAACGTCGACTACGTCATCGATGGTGATACGACCGACAAGATGCTGGTTTTCATCCACAACCGGAGCTGATACCCAGTTACGACGTTCAAACAGGCTTGCTACGTCAGAGTCGCTAGTATCAACAGTAATCGCATCATCCGCATCTTCCATCACTTCACTGACTTTGACATCAGGTTGCGTGGTGATCAGCGTGGTGATCGGTAGTTCACCAATCAGTTTGCTGTCATCATCAATCACGTATAGTGCGTCAGTTGCTTCAGGCAGTTCGCCTTTCATACGCAAATAACGCAGGACTACATCCACATCAACGTCACCACGAATGGTGATTACGTCGGTGTTCATCAGTCCACCCGCGGTATCCTCAGGGTAGGATAGGGCGGTTTCCACGCGTAGACGATCCGCTGAATCCATCTGAGACAGAACTTCGCGTGAGACGTCGTCAGGCAAGCTACGTAGGACGTAAGCCACGTCATCGGTGTCCATGCCTTCCGTCGCTTCTGCAAGCGCTTCGGGAGCCATTTTGGACACAAGACTGTCTTTAACGTCTTCGTTCAGCTCGTCAAGAATCTCACCGTAATCTTCTGGGTCGGTAAGTTGCCAAAGAACCTCACGACTTTTACGCGGCGAAGCTTCTAAAAGGTGGGCGATATCCTCAGGTTCCATGTCCTGCAGTTGGCGACGAACATGGACGAAGCGACCGTTTTCCAGTGCTTCAGTGACTTCTTGGAGGGCTTGGTGAGCTTGGTCGAATTCTATTTGCTCTGCCATTCATTCCTCCTAATTCCTGATATTTACAATGCTTTGAATAATAACTTAATTCTAGGCACCTTTTAATAACAACTTATGAAAGTCGACAAAATTATTTATCGGAATTTAAGCAAGAGGTGAAAGTTATGTGGGATATCTGGCTATAGATAATAAAAAAGCGAGTGAATCACTCGCCTTCATCAAACTTATCTTCAATCAAATGGCAAACTGCATCAAGAGCTTGCTCGGATTGGTCGCCAGTTGCGTGGATAGTCACGTATTGTCCTTGGGCGGATTCCAGCATCAACAACCCCATGACGCTGTCTGCGGTCGCGGTTTTGTCTTCTTCGTTGTCGATGGTGATCACCGCATCGAAGCTTTGCGCCAGCTCAACCAGTTTAACCGCAGCACGAGCGTGCAACCCTAAGCGGTTTTGGATCAGTACTTTACGACTTATTTCCACCGTTATTCCTTAACGTTCTTTTCCAATGAAGTGTGGCGAATTTGTACTTGGTGTCCTTTATCAGCAAAGAACTCACCGATTTTTTGAGTGAGATAAACCGAGCGGTGCTTGCCACCAGTACAACCAATCGCAACTGTAAGGTAGCTGCGGTTGTTTTTCTCTAGTAGAGGTAACCAAGTCTCAATGAAGCTCTCAATTTGGTATTTCAGGTCAAGTACAGACTGATGCTGCTCCAAAAAAGCACCGATTGGAGCGTCTAAACCAGTGAGAGGGCGCAGTGCTGGCTCCCAGTGTGGGTTTGGTAGGAAGCGTACATCGAACACGTAATCCGCGTCTGATGGTAAGC
Organism: Vibrio sp. MM46; assembly: GCF_027587135.1. NCBI lineage: Bacteria > Pseudomonadati > Pseudomonadota > Gammaproteobacteria > Vibrionales > Vibrionaceae > Vibrio > Vibrio sp. MM46. The sequence goes on along the minus strand of NZ_JAPPTO010000021.1, from coordinate 43,353 downwards.
CGTACTTGAAACCAAATGATTCAAACACCATCACCAAGTCTTTGCGTTCCCTGCCTTCAACTCGCATGCGTACCGTTTCGCTAAGGTCATGAAGAGATTGACCACTACTGTTCAATACTAAGTCTGCATGGGCTTTTAGCGGCATTAGGATGTCATGCTCAAGTTCGATAGCTTGATCAAGAGAAAGCGACTGGCTGCCAAGTGACAGTGGGTGGATTCGACGAGTTTCGCTGTAGCGCTTGAGTAGGGTTTCTTTGTTGGCGTCTAAGAAAAGTACTGTCACATCCAGTTCAGCTTTTAGCTTTTCAAGTGTGGTGTTCAGTTCTTTGAGTTTCTTAGGGATATTGCGAATATCGATACTTACTGCCACGTTCTGTTTGCTATCGGAAACCGATTGAACAAACGCATCAAGCAAGTTAACTGGTAGGTTGTCTACACAATAGTAGCCCAAGTCCTCAAGCACACGTAAAGCAACACTCTTCCCGGCACCAGAGTGCCCACTAACAACGATTAATCGCATGGTGATCGTCCTGATTACTGATGAATCATAATGTCGTAGAGTTCTTCATCGCTCTGAGCGTTACGCAAGCTCTTAAGTACTTGCTTGTCGCTTAGGCGCTCTGCCATAGAGGATAATGTTTTGAGGTGCTCTTTGCACTGTTCTTCTGGAACAAGGAGAGCAAAAAGAAGGTCGACAGGTCGATTGTCGATAGCATCAAACTCAATCGCCTCGTCACATTGAAGTAACACCGCGATGGCTTTGTCGCTTGATTGCATTCTTGCGTGGGGGATAGCAATACCGTTACCGATACCAGTACTACCCATTTTTTCTCTGCTGAGCATACACTCAAACAGTTCCGTAGAATCTTGACCCGTGTTCTCAGCAACAATTTGACTGATCATCTCTAGGGCACGTTTCTTACTTGTACAATGGACTGCACTTTTGGTGCAGTCCAGTGACAGTATCTCGCTCAGTTGCATGATTAATGACTGTTTAGTTTTTCTTTGTGCTTGTTAAGTTGACGAACTAATTTATCCACCAGCGAGTCAATTGCTGCATACATATTTTCGTCGTTCGATGACGCGTGGATTTCGCCTTGATTTATGTGGAGTGTAGCTTCCGCTATTTGGTCGAGTTTTTCAACTTTTAGTACCACGTGAACTTGGTTAATGTGGTCGAAGAACCTTTCGAGCTTCTGAAACTTAGATTGAACATAGTCTTGCATTGAATCGGTAAGATCAACGTGATGGCCTTGAATATTGATTTGCATAGACTTTCCTTTTCAGTTGGTGCCTTAAAGTAGGCGTTTACGCTGACTTGAAGGGGCGATACCCAAGGATTCGCGATATTTCGCAATCGTTCGTCTTGCGACTTGAATCCCTTGGTCAGCCAGAAGAGCAGCAATCTTGCTATCACTTAAAGGTTTAGCGGTATTTTCCGCTGCGACCAGTTTCTTGATGAGAGCACGAATTGCTGTGGACGAACATTCTCCACCATTGTCTGTACTAACATGGCTAGAGAAGAAGTACTTCAATTCAAAAATGCCACGTGGTGTGTGCATGAACTTCTGCGTTGTCACACGAGAAATCGTTGATTCATGCATGTCCACTGCCAATGCTACATCGTTTAGTACCATTGGTTTCATGGCTTCTTCACCATACTCGAAGAAATCTTGTTGATGTTCAACAATACATCTTGCAACTTTGAGAAGCGTCTCGTTTCTGCTTTCTAGGCTCTTAATCAGCCATTTTGCCTCTTGCAAATTGCTGCGAATGTACTGGCTATCCGCACTGTTGCCTTTGCCTAGCTGCGCATATTGTTGATTTACTTTTAGTTTTGGAATGCTGTCAGGGTTAATGGATACGGTCCACTTACCATGATCTTTAAATACGGACACATCTGGAATGACGTATTCAGTGTCATCCGGTGTGATGCGACTGCCTGGGCGAGGATCAAGTTGTTGAATTAGCTTCAAGACTTCACGCAGGTCACCTTCTTTAAGCTTAGTCTCTTTGATGACTAGCTTGTAGTCGCGATTACCAAGGTGATCGATATGATCGCTCAATACCATTTTCGCTTCTGCTAGCCACGGCGTATCTTCTGGGAAGGTCGCTAATTGCAGCAGTAAACATTCTTGTAGGTTGCGGGATGCAACACCAAGCGGGTCAAATTGTTGAATACGCTTACGCACTGCTTCGATTTCATCTAACTCGACTTCCTCATTATTGAAGCTCTCATGGATTTCTTCAGGAGAAAGAGTGAGGTAGCCATAATCATCGACAGCATCGATGATCGCGAGTGCGATGGTGCGGTCTGTTTCACTGAAAGGCGTGAGATCTAATTGCCACATGAGGTAATCATGCAGTGATTCAGTGGTTTCACCTTGGTAGACCGGCATGTCGTCATCAAGCGCTAGACCTGTACTGCCAGTGTTAGCGCTGTAAACGTCATCCCAGGTGGTATCGATTTCTAGTTCAGAACTGATTTCAGATTTTTCAATTACGTCTGAACTGTCTGGAAGATCGGGTTCAGAGGTGTCGTTGGCACTGGCTTCAGCGGCTTCGGATGCTGACTTATCTTCACCATTTACTTGAGGTTCATCGTGACCTTCTTCAACTTCCAATAGCGGGTTGGAATCCAGCGCTTCTTGAATTTCTTGTTGAAGATCGAGCGTCGACAATTGCAACAAACGGATGGCTTGTTGCAGCTGCGGCGTCATGGCTAACTGTTGACCTAGCTTGAGTTGTAATGAAGGTTTCATTCAGTGTTACTTACCTTGTAATGCTCAGAATCTTACCGTTCCTAATGTAATCATAGACGGAATTGTTCGCCGAGATAAACTTGTTTCACCTGCTCGTTATTGAGAACTTCATCCGGAGTTCCCGATGCGATGAGATGTCCTTGGCTTACGATATAGGCTTTTTCACATACGTCCAAGGTTTCACGAACGTTGTGGTCAGTGATTAGTACACCAAGACCGCGATCGCGCAGGTGTTCGATGATTTTTTTGATGTCGTTAACCGAAATAGGGTCAACACCCGCAAATGGTTCATCCAGCAAAATGAACTGAGGGTTAGCAGCTAGTGCTCGCGCGATTTCTACACGGCGGCGCTCACCACCCGATAGTGCCATACCCGCACTGGTGCGTATGTGCTGTATGTGGAATTCTTCTAACAAATCTTCCAGCTTATCTTGACGCTCTTCTCGCGTTAACTCTTGACGAGTTTCCAGAACCGCCATGATGTTGTCTTCAACCGACAGCTTACGGAAGATGGAGGCTTCCTGTGGCAGGTAACCGATACCCATACGAGAGCGGCTATGCATCGGCAGAATACTGATGTCTTGGTTGTCGATTGTAATGGTGCCTTCGTCACGTGGTACCAAGCCAACGATCATATAAAACGATGTGGTTTTACCCGCACCGTTAGGACCCAATAGACCAACAATCTGACCAGACTCTACTTCAAGGCTTACATCAGTTACCACCTTGCGTTTTTTGTAGCTTTTAGCAAGGTTCTTTGCACTTAGTACTGCCATATTAGTTCTCGACTTGGTTCGGTTGCAGGATGGTTGTTACGCGCTCATCCTTCGAGCTGTCAGCGACTAGCTTCTGTTGACCAATTTGGTAACGAATTGACGAACCTTTGATGGTGTTTCCGTCTTGAGCCAGTTGCGCTTGACCTTTCATGGTCAATTCATCAGTAGAAATACGGTAGTCTAACTCAGTCGCCTGACCACTGAGCGTTTTGCCATCGTCCATTAACTGAGAAAAGGTAGCTGGTTTGCCAAATGCTTGGATCTGTTTGATAGACTCGGTTTTAGGATCGCGAGTCACCACGATTCTATCAGCATCGATATTGATGCTACCTTGCTTAAGCGATACATCCCCTTTGAAGATCACCTGATTACTCTTCATGTCCACTTGTTGAGTGTCTGAATTAATGTAAACCGGCTGTTGTGTATCCGACTTAAGTGCTAACGCTTGTGGCGCTGCTAAAACCAATGCCAATAGGCTAAGGTGTAACGGTTTCATATCGACCTTGAACTTCATCAGTTAGAGTCGCAGTGTGAGCCTTTAAGTTGCCCTGCATTGCGCCCCCAGTAGTTTCAAATTGCGGTCCAACCAACATCACTTGTTGATCGGCTTTAAAATCACGATTGGTTAGATTAATCACCAATTTGTCTGTCGCCATGGTATCGAAACTTGCACCAGGCAAAAGGTTTTGCATTAGCACGTTGTCGTACAGCGTCAGAATTTGGTCTTCATCTAAGACTGCTCTGGTTGCAGTCACCTTCCACTCAACCACACTACCTTCGCGGTACACCATGAGTGTTGGGCTCTTAAATATCGTGTCTCCACTTTTGGCATAATGATCCAAATTAGTGGAACGGATGATGTAACTGCGGACACCATCTTCACCATAAGTGATGTTTTCTAGTCCAGTACCACTGAACATAGGCAGTTCTAAATTTGGTGCTACTTGGATATTTTCATTGCTTTTTGGCGTCATGAGGTAATAACCGCACCACGCAACAACAAAAATCAAGAGCAAATAAATAAGGCGAGTAAAACTCATAAAATAAAGGCCTTTATCTTAGCTCAGTACTTCCCTGACCATTGCCTTAATCTGTTAAATCAATCGTTAAGTCTTTTTGGTGACGCAATATTACATCACGCCAGCCTTTAATAAATCATGCATATTCAGTGCGCCGACAATTTTATTGTCATCACACAAGATCAGAGCATTGATGTTTTTGTCTTGCATCAGGTTTAAGCCTTCTACTGCCAGCATCTCAGGATGGGCGGTAGTTGGATTTTTCGTCATCACATCACCAATGGCTGTGGTATGGATATCAATGCGTTTATCTAACGTACGACGTAAATCGCCATCAGTGAATATACCAAGCATAGCATCGTGCTCATCGACGATAGCGGTCATGCCTAAGCCTTTTTCCGAAATCTCAAGCAGTGCGTCACGAATTAAAGCATCTGGTGACACTTTTGGTAGCGAATTACCAAAGTGCATAATATCAGACAGCTTAAGCAGCAATTTTCTTCCCAGTGCGCCACCTGGATGTGATAACGCAAAATCTTCTGCAGAGAACCCTCGAGCTTGGAGAAGTGCAACTGCCAGTGCATCGCCCATAACCAACGTTGCCGTGGTGCTGCTGGTTGGAGCAAGACCAAGCGGACAAGCTTCTTTTGGTACAGTAATTTGCAAGTGGAGATCGGACAGTTTCGCCATGTTAGATTCCGGCTTACCTGTCATACTGATGATCTTAATGTTCAAGCGTTTCAAAACAGGGAACAGAGATAAAATCTCATGCGATTCACCTGAGTTTGAAATGGCGATAACAATGTCGCCAGCACTGATCATACCGAGATCACCGTGAGCCGCTTCACCTGGGTGAACGAAAAATGCAGAGGTACCTGTGCTTGCAAGCGTAGCGGCAATCTTGTTGCCAATGTGACCTGACTTGCCCATACCCATCACGACAACCTTGCCGTTGTTGGAAAGAATCAATTCGCAAGCTTGCTCAAACTGCGCATCAAAGTATTGGTCTAGCTGTTGTAGTGCTTTCACTTCGATATCGAGTACTTGTTTAGCAGCAGCGCGAAAATCAAATTGAGTGGACATATCAGTGCTCCAATTTGTCTTTACTTATTATGTTATTAAGCAGCCATGTTTGCGAATAGGTAAACTTGGTAAGCCAAGAAACACACAAACAAAATGCCACCTTCAATGCGGTTGATGCTACGAGATTTACCCAAGCACATCGCTACAAGTAGTAGAGATACACCCAGCATTACCCAGAAATCACGCCCCATTGCATATTCGCTTAGCATTGATGGATTAATAATGCCCGGTAGACCCATTACCGCAAGAATGTTGAATACGTTTGAGCCGATGATGTTACCAACTGCCATATCGTCTTCGCCCTTTAGAACACCAGCAAGAGAAGCTGCCAGTTCAGGAAGACTAGTACCAATGGCAATAATGGTTAAACCGATTACGAGGTCACTCATGCCAAAGTACTTCGCAATGATCACGGCGTTATCTACCAACATACTTGCTGCCAAAGGAAGCAGTATCAGACCGATCACTACCCACATCACTGCTTTTGAGTTGCTCACGCCTTCTGGTACTTCAGACTCTTGATCTTCAACAAACGCATCACCCGCTTTTTGTTCTTTACGGCTAATTTGCAACATTGCAAACAAGAAACCACCAAACAGAATGAACAGCAGCACGCCTTCGTAAAAACCTAAATGGCTATCCCATAGCAAAATACCCGCCAGTACGGTTACTGCTATCATCAAAGGCAGTTCACGGCGAATAACTGCAGAACTGATAGAAAGGGGCTTAATAAGCGCTGTAATACCTAGGATTAAAGCAATGTTGGCAATGTTGGAACCCAATACGTTACCAACGGCAGTATCGGTTTTTCCATCCCATGCTGCTGTCGCCGAAACCATCATTTCCGGCGCAGATGAACCCATTGCTAGGATTGTCATACCGATCACTAAAGGTGAAATACCGACGTTGCGGGCCAGAGCAGCAGAGCCAAAAACAAGTTTATCTGCACTCCAAACAAGTAAAACAAGACCGACGATAAGCAACGCAACGGCTTCGAGCATGATGATTCCTAAGTAATAAAATAAGTGAAATGAGTAACCGCTAATTTTGACCTTTTGCGGCCAAAAATGGAAGATAAACAACAAATAAATTAAAGGTTAGTAACGAAATTGTGTTTAATTGTTGCTCATTCACTTGTCTGTTGGAATACGGCTATTCTGGAATGGGATTTAAACACCTTCCTTGGGTTTCGTCATATTTTATGCTGAATTGCTTGAATTTCGTCGGCTTTATTTAATCGAACAGTGCTTTTAATTCAGGTTCATTGTGCTTATGATTGCAGCCTAATAAGTGTACCGAAGTCACTTTAGGATATTCTCGACGTAATATCTTGAAAACAATCGGGGTTGAGTTGGATTGCAACTCTGTGAGAACCGCTCACAACTAGTAGAAGAGATAGTATGTCGAACAACGATTTAGTTACCGTTAACAATCTCACTTTTTCACGTGGAGAGCGCAAGATCTTCGATGGCATTGATCTGCATGTGCCAAAAGGAAAAGTGACGGCCATTATGGGACCGTCGGGGATTGGTAAAACGACACTGCTGCGCCTTATTGGTGGGCAGATTTATCCCGAGCAAGGGGAGATCTGGTTTGATGGCGATAATATTCCATCCCTGTCTCGTAAAAAGCTTTATCAAGCACGCAAAAAAATGAGCATGTTGTTCCAGTCGGGAGCTTTGTTTACTGACTTGAATGTGTTCGACAATGTGGCGTTTCCTTTGCGTGAACACACGGAACTTTCCGAAGAATTAATTCGTACCATGGTGCTTCTAAAGCTTGAAGCGGTCGGATTACGAGGTGCGGCAGAATTGATGCCAAGTGAGCTTTCCGGCGGCATGGCTCGACGAGCTGCACTAGCTCGTGCCATAGCCTTAGACCCAGATCTCATCATGTACGATGAACCTTTTGTTGGGCAGGACCCAATCACTATGGGCGTTTTGGTTGAGCTAATTAGCAACTTGAATCGCGCATTGGGGCTGACTTCAATCGTCGTCTCTCATGATGTGCCTGAAGTGATGAGTATCGCGGATTGGGTCTACTTGATGGCTGATGGCAAAATCATTGCTTTTGGTACGCCACAAGAGTTGATCGATAATCCCGACCCACGTGTGAAGCAATTCTTACAAGGGGAAGCCGATGGTCCCGTGCCGTTTCGCTTTCCTGCTCAAAGTATCGAAAAGGACTTATTTGATGGTCGATAGCTTTATTCAATTTGTCGCTTCATTAGGTAAACGAACATTAGCCATCTGTGAAGCCTTTGGTCGTGCGACCTTGATGCTTGTTGGCGCATTAGTGACTCGACCTCAGCCAATCAAGAATTTTCCTCTGTTGATTAAACAGCTTTATTCCGTAGGTGTGCAATCGCTGGCGATCATTGTCGTTTCTGGCTTGTTCATCGGCATGGTGCTTAGCTTGCAAGGTTATGTTGTGCTGGTGGATTACGGAGCAGAAGGCAGCCTGGGTCAAATGGTCGCTCTTTCGCTACTACGTGAGTTAGGACCAGTAGTAACTGCGTTATTGTTTGCTGGTCGTGCTGGCTCAGCACTGACTGCAGAAATTGGGTTGATGAAGGCAACGGAGCAGCTTTCAAGCATGGAAATGATGGCTGTGGATCCACTAAAACGTGTCATCGCACCACGTTTTTGGGCTGGGGCTATCTCAATGCCATTATTAGCTATGATCTTTATGGCAGTTGGTATCTGGGGCGCTCAGCTTGTTGGTGTTGATTGGAAAGGCGTAGACCACGGCAGCTTCTGGGCTGCGATGCAATCTTCAGTGGAATTAGGTCAAGACATCGGTAACAGCATGATCAAATGTATTGTGTTCGCGATTACCGTTACTTGGATCGCTCTATTTAATGGCTATGACGCTATTCCAACTTCGGAAGGGATCAGCCGAGCAACGACGCGCACTGTTGTGCATTCTTCTTTAGCAGTACTGGGACTAGACTTTGTACTGACCGCATTGATGTTTGGGAATTAATCATGCAACAAACACGTAAAACAGAATTATGGGTTGGCAGCTTTGTATTAGCAGGAATTTGCGCGATTCTTGTGATGATTTTTCAGGTTGCTGACGTAAAAAGCATTGGCTCTGGCAATACTTACACCCTGAAAGCCGAGTTCGATAATATTGGTAGCTTGAAAGTACGTTCTCCTGTGAAAGTAGGTGGCGTTGTTATCGGTCGTGTAAGTAACATTACACTTAACCCTGATAGCCTATTACCTGTAGTGAGCTTGTCGATTAACAGCCAATATAACCAATTCCCAGAAACTTCTAGCGTGCAAATTTTGACATCTGGATTGATTGGTGAGCAGTACATTGGCTTGGTACCGGGCTTTGTTTTTGATGATGAAGAAATGCTTGTTGATGGTGACACCATCGAAGACACCAAATCTGCATTGGTACTAGAAGACCTGATCGGTCAGGTTCTATACAGCATTGGTGGCTCAGGCGATTCTGGTGACACGAGTAAGGAATAATCCATGTTTTCTAGACTATTACTTTCTTTCTTAGCAGCATTTACTGCATTTGGAGCCGTTGCTGCTGAAGTAGATAAAACTCAGCCATACCAAATGATGAAGCAGGTTGCAGAAGTGACGTTTGAGCGTCTCAAAGCGGAGCAACCGCAAATCAAAAAAGATCCAAACTTGCTAAAAATCATCGTTGAAGAAGAGCTTATGCCTTATGTCAACGATCGCTATGCGGCATTGAAACTGCTTGGTCCAAACCTAAAAGGGGCGAAGCGTGAAGATGTGGGTGAATTCATCACAGCATTTCGTGCTTACTTGGTGACGTCATACGCGCAAGTATTAACGCAATATACGGATCAACAAATTGAGTTTGGTCCGGAGCCAAAACTGGATCCTTCTAAGCGCATTACTAGCGTCAAGGTTGAAATCATCGACGCACCGCGTCCAAATATCAAACTTGAATTTAAACTGCGCAAAGATAAGAAGACCGGTGAGTGGTTAGCATTCGATATGGTGGCTGAGGGTATTAGCCTACTATCAAGCAAACAATCGGAGTGGAATACACAAATTCGCCAAGAAGGTATTCTTGCGGTCGCTAAAGATTTAGAGAAACTGGCTGCACAGCCAATTCGCTTCGAGGCAGCAAAGTAATGGCACAGTCTCATTCTCAGTGGCATTTACAGGCAGACATTCTTAAGCTTACAGGGGCGCTGGATCGCGATTCGGTGCCGTTTTTGTGGGCGGTGGCACAGCAATGGCGACCTTCTCAAACCGAGCTAGAATGCTCACTCCAAGAGATTGAACGCATCGACTCTGCGGGAATGGTGATGTTAATCCACTTATTAGAGCATGCAAAAAAGCAAAACTGTCATATAATGCTCAGTTTCGTGCCAGCGCAATTGCGCACTTTGTTTCAATTGAGCAACGTTGAATCTTTAGTGGCCAAACATATACAGAATTATCAGGGGTAAATTGTGGATAGCGCAAAAGTACAACAGTTACTAGAAGAAGCACTAAACCTTCAAGAAGTGCATGTAAAAGGTGAAGGGAGCCACTATGAAGTGGTTGCTGTTGATGCTTGTTTCGATGGAATGAGCCGCGTTAAGAAGCAGCAGTTAATTTACGGTCCTCTGATGGATTACATCCAGCGTAACGACATTCACGCGCTATCAATCAAAGCGTTCACTCCAGAAGAGTGGGCTCGTGATAAGAAGCTAATGTCGCTTTAAGGTTTATTGATGGAAAAGTTTCGAGTTATTGGGTCAGATAAACCACTGGTTGGTGAAGTGACCATTTCAGGTGCAAAAAACGCAGCACTGCCGATTTTATTTGCGTCTATCTTGGCGGAAGAGCCAGTAGAAGTGGCAAACGTGCCACACCTTCGTGATATCGACACAACTATGGAACTACTAAAGCGTCTAGGCGCAAAAGTAAGTCGTAATGGTTCCGTTCATGTCGATCCAAGCAGCATTAATGAATACTGCGCTCCTTATGATTTAGTAAAAACCATGCGTGCTTCTATTTGGGCGCTTGGTCCTCTTGTCGCGCGCTTTGGTCAAGGTCAGGTGTCTCTACCTGGCGGTTGTGCTATCGGTGCTCGTCCTGTTGATCTACACATTACTGGTCTAGAACAGCTTGGCGCGACCATCACTCTTGAAGATGGTTACGTTAAAGCAGAAGTCGATGGTCGCCTTAAAGGCGCGCACATCGTGATGGACAAAGTGAGTGTTGGTGCAACCATCACTATCATGTGTGCAGCAGCACTTGCTGAAGGTACGACAACACTAGACAACGCGGCGCGTGAACCTGAAATTGTTGATACGGCTGACTTCCTAAACAAACTTGGCGCGAAAATCTCTGGAGCAGGTACTGACACCATCACTATTGAAGGTGTTGAGCGCTTAGGTGGCGGCAAACATAGCGTTGTGGCTGACCGTATCGAAACAGGTACATTCCTAGTTGCAGCTGCCGTGTCTGGCGGTAAAGTGGTATGTCGCAACACCAATGGTCACCTGTTAGAAGCGGTACTGGCTAAGCTAGAAGAAGCGGGCGCGTTGGTAGAAACTGGTGAAGATTGGATCTCTGTTGATATGACAGATCGCGAGCTGAAAGCTGTGAGCATTCGTACTGCACCACATCCAGGTTTTCCAACGGACATGCAAGCACAATTTACGCTGTTAAACATGATGGCGAAAGGTGGCGGCGTGATCACTGAAACTATCTTTGAAAACCGTTTCATGCACGTGCCTGAATTGATGCGCATGGGCGCGAAAGCGGAAATCGAAGGTAACACAGTAATTTGCGGTGATGTAGATTCTTTAAGTGGTGCACAAGTGATGGCAACTGACTTACGAGCTTCGGCAAGTTTGGTGATTGCTGGTTGTATCGCGAAAGGCGAAACCATCGTTGACCGTATCTACCACATCGACCGTGGTTACGACAAAATCGAAAATAAACTGTCTGCACTTGGCGCAAATATTGAGCGCGTAAGTGAGGCGGGTTAAACTGCATCGCAGTTGACCTAGATATGAAGAGAGCCGAAACGTAGGTTTCGGCTTTTTTATATCGCGTTTTCTTTCATAGTTCATGACTATGTTCAAAGAGACAATAATAGCTGTAGCTGGCGCAAAGCCGGTTCTTGGAGAACAACAATGATTGCACTGTTACGTGTATTTGCTGTCGCAATTTTCGCAATTGTGATGTTTATTGGTGGTTGTGGTTACTGCCTACTTAGCCCTAGAAACCCTAAGCACGTTTTCACGTTCGGTCGTCTATTCGGCAAAATGTCACGTGTATTTGGTATCAAGCTAGAATTGCGTATTCCGGAAGATGCATATTCTCGCGGTCAGCATGTTTACATTGCTAACCACCAGAACAACTGGGACCTTTTCACTGTATCTTCAGCTGTTACACCTAAGGTAGTAACGGTAGGTAAGAAGAGTCTTGCGTGGATGCCTCTGTTTGGTCAGCTTTACTGGCTAACAGGTAACATCTTGATTGATCGTGCAAACCGCTCTAAAGCAAAAGGTACTATCGACCAAGTTGTAGACAGCATCAAAAACAGTGACGTTTCAGTGTGGATGTTCCCTGAAGGTACACGTTCACGTGGTCGTGGTTTACTGCCATTTAAAACTGGTGCATTCCATGCAGCTATCGGTGCAGAAGTGCCAATCATTCCAATCGTGTGCAGCTCTACAGGTCACATTAAACTGAACCGTTGGAACAATGGTCATGTGATCATTGAAATGTTACCTCCAGTAAGCACGGAAGGTTACGGCAAAGAGGGCGTACGTGAGTTAGCTAATGTTTGTCGTGAAGAGATGAAAGCGAAACTGGAAGCCTTGGATGAAGAAGTGAAACAGCGCAACGCAGCTTGAGTTTTACGGCGATATCATCGCAAAAAGACAATAAAAAACGGGTAGCTTGAGCTACCCGTTTTTTATGTTTGTCAGCAAGGGCAATTATTTGCGAACTGCGATTGCTTCAATCTCGATACCGACATCTTTAGGCAGGCGAGCTACTTCTACACAAGAACGTGCAGGGTAGTTTGCTACTTCGTGCTCATCGAAAAACTTGCCGTAAACTTCGTTCACAGTACCGAAGTCGTTTAGGTCTTTCACGAATACTGTCATTTTAACGATATCAGTAACCTTAAGACCTGATGCTTCCACAACTGCTTTTACGTTCTCTAGAGATTGACGAGCTTGCTCTGCGATGTCTGCAGACACTTCACCTGTCGCTGGGTTTACTGGGATTTGGCCAGAAGTTAGAACCATGTTGCCTAGATCTACGCCTTGAACGTAAGGACCGATTGCTGCTGGTGCAGACTCAGTGTGAAGTACTTTCGTCATTTGAATTGTTCCATCTGTTTAGGGGAATAAAGAGTTTACTCAAACATCTTGAGTGTTCTTAAGAATAAGCAGTGTGCCTTTAAACATGAAGCACGTAAAGTGCAAAATACCCCGCATTGGCGGGGTATCAGTCAATTTATCGTTAGCAAGAATCGGAGCAGAAAATTAACGCTCAGTTACGATCTCACGTGCGAAAACTTTCTCACAGTATTTACACTTCAGACGGATTTCTTCCTTCTTCTCGAACACCTGGAAGCTGCTCGCAACCGGTTCGTTGTGTGTAATACAGTTGCTGTTCGGACACTCAAACACGTTGTTGATTCGCTCAGGGAGTTCTAGCGCTAGCTTCTTCACTACTTCGTAGTTTTCGATTTGGTTAACGGTCGCGTGTGGTGCGTACAGTGCTAGTTTACTTGCCTGCTCTTCGTTGATGAACACGTTTTCAATCTTGAGTAGGTCTTTATGACCGAGTGCAGATGAAGGCAGATTCAGACCGATGGTGACACGTTGAGAAGAGTTGTGCATATCGAACAGCTTCAACACTTTGATACCAATTTGTGCTGGGATGTGGTCGATTACTGTGCCGTTTTTGATTGCTTCAACCTGCAATTGAGTTTCTTTAGCCATGTCTTTTTCTCCCTCGATTACAGTGTTTCGTTAAGAACCAGTGCCAACAACGCTTGGCGCGCGTAAACGCCGTTTTCTGCTTGTTGGAAGTAGTAAGCGTGTGGTGTGACGTCGACGTCTGTGGTGATTTCATCCACGCGTGGCAGTGGGTGCAGTACTTTCAAGTTTTCACGTGCACCTTCTAGTAGTGCCGCCGTTAGGATGTAAGCTGATTTGATGTGCGCGTATTCGGATTCATCAAAGCGCTCTTTTTGTACGCGAGTCATGTACAGAATGTCGAGCTCAGGAATCACGCTTTCCATGTCTGTGTGTAGGCTGTATTGAATGCCTGCTTCATCTAGCTCTTCACAGATGTAATCTGGCATTGCGAGTGCTTCTGGTGCAACAAAGAAGAAGCGAATGTTATTGAACTTTGCCAATGCTTGAGTCAACGAGTGCACGGTGCGACCGTATTTTAGGTCACCAACAAACGCAACGTTTAGGTTGTCTAGACGACCTTGCGTTTCCGCGATGGTGTATAGGTCGAGTAGCGTTTGCGTTGGGTGTTGGTTTGCGCCGTCACCTGCATTGATAACTGGTACGCCTTTAGAGAACTCAGACGCTAAGCGCGCTGCGCCTTCTTGAGGGTGGCGCATCACGAATGCATCGACGTAAGAAGAGATAACTTGAACTGAGTCAGATAGCGTCTCGCCTTTTTTCGCCAGAGAGGTGTTACCACCGTTATCAAAACCAATAACATCGCCACCGATACGTTGAATTGCTGTCTCGAATGACAGGCGAGTACGTGTGGATGGCTCAAAGAAACAGCTCGCTACAACCTTGTTTTTAATCAGTTCTGGACGAGGTTCTTTTTTTAGCTGACCTGCAGTTTCTACAATCAGTTCCAGTTCTTCACGTGAAAGCTCTGGAATAGAGATGATGTGCTTCTGGTAAAGCGAGTTCGCCATGATCTTCTTCCCTATAACAGTGGTGACTATCCCCAAAATTACCCTGATGGAATTTCGGACATAAAAAAACCTCCCCAATTGGGGAGGTTTTAAAATTCAATAGAATTAACGAAAATAACAGCACGTAAGCGTAGTCGCTTAGCTAGAGCAAATCGCGTTTTTACGTCAGCAATCGGCGTGGTCATTTCGTAATCCTCAGACAAATTGCCGAGCATTATACGCTTAACTTTCGTGAGCGCAAGCGATTACATCATGGTTTTTGTTACCATTTTTAATGCTTTGGTTTAGCTGCCTAAGGTTGCCACCATCACGGCTTTAATCGTGTGCATGCGGTTTTCGGCTTCGTCGAATACGATAGAGTATTCAGATTCAAACACCTCTTCGGTTACTTCAAGCCCTTTCATACCGTATTTCTCCGCGACCTCTTTACCCACAGTCGTTTCATCGTTGTGGAAAGCTGGCAGGCAGTGCATGAACTTCACATGAGGGTTACCCGTTTGCTTAATCACATCCATATTGATTTGGTAAGGTGTCATCAGCGCAACACGCTCATCCCAAGCTTCAGCCGACTCACCCATCGACACCCAAACGTCGGTATATAAGAAGTCACAGCCTTTAACGCCTTCTTCAACGTTCTCAGTCAGCGTGATTTTAGCGCCGGTTTGTTGGGCAATTTCTTGGCAAGTTGCCACTAATGCTTCTTCTGGCCAGAACGCTTTTGGCGCTACAAGGCGGATGTCCATGCCCATTTTTGCTGCGCCAACCATGAGTGAATTACCCATGTTATTGCGAGCATCACCAAGGTAAGCAAACGTCATCTCATGCAGTTGTTTCCCACGTCCGTGCTCTTGCATGGTCAGGAAGTCTGCAAGGATTTGGGTTGGGTGGAACTCATCCGTTAAACCATTCCAGACAGGTACACCAGCATAAGTACCAAGCTCTTCAACAATGGATTGACCAAAGCCACGGTATTCAATCCCGTCGTACATACGACCAAGAACACGAGCGGTATCTTTCATTGATTCTTTATGACCGATCTGTGAGCCAGAAGGACCGATGTAAGAGACTTGAGCGCCTTGGTCAAAGGCCGCGACTTCAAACGCACATCGGGTACGAGTAGAAGATTTCTCAAAGATTAGTGCGATGTTTTTACCTTGAAGTTTCTTCTGCTCTGTTCCTGCATATTTAGCTTTTTTCAGCTCTGCAGACAGTTCGAGCAAAAACTGGATCTCTTTAGTTGAGAAGTCCAATAGCTTCAAAAAGTTGCGATTACGTAGATTGAAAGCCATAGCTCGTCCCTTAGGTCGTTTGGTTGATAAAGAATAAAAGCATTAAAACATATAAATGCTTTTATTGTGAATAATTATTTTAATTAAAAACAAAAAAAGGTTGATGCATTCACATCAACCTTAGTCTCAATTGACTTTATTTGGTGGGAGAGGTTTCTCAAATATCGTCACGTTCGATTGGGCAGCTCATACAACGTGCACCACCACGACCGCGACCAAGCTCGTTACCCGGAATAGTCAGGACTTCAATACCAGCTTTGTCGTACTTCTCGTTAGTGTAGACGTTACGTTCGTAACCAATCACAACACCAGGTTTCACCGTCAGTACGTTGTTGGCATCGTTCCATTGCTCTCGTTCAGCTTCGTAGCTGTCACCACCCGTTGTGATGATCTTCAATTGATCTAAACCAAGTGCCGATTCGATGGCATGCAGATAGTTGTGTGATGCTTCGACATGCATTTCACCGTTGCCTTTAGGTGTTAGGCGCCAAGTATCTAAATCTTTACGCATGATTTCTGGGTATACCGAGAAAGTATCCACATCCATATGCGTCATGACCGTATCAAGGTGCATACACGAGCGGTGTTTTGGTAGGTCGATAGCAATCACTTCTTTCGCCTGACCAGATTTAAACAGGCTTGCCGCTAAGTTTTCTACACCTTGTGGGGTTGTGCGCTCAGACATACCAATCAGAACCGCACCTTTACCGATAACCAGTACATCACCACCTTCAACGTTGGCATTGTCGTAGTGCTGGTCTTCATCACCAAAGTAGTTAATGAAGTCTTGACCAGCGAAGGTTGGGTGCCAGCGATAAATCGCACGCAGATGGTTGGTTTCGCGTTGACGTGCAGGCATCATCATTGGGTTAAGAGAAACGCCGCCGTATACCCAGCATGACGTGTCACGGGTAAAGAGGTGGTTCGGCAGAGGTTCGATCACGAAGTCCAGTGGGCGCTTCATCTTCGGCAACATTGATGAAGATTTGATTGGCAGTTCCGAGTAAGCCAAGCCGCCAAGGAGAATGCTTGCTAGATGCTCATCGTCCATCTCTGCGAAGTACTGGCGTAAGTCACGAGCGAAAGTCGGACCGTAACGGAAGTCAGAGATCTGAGTATTCAACAACCATTGTTTTGCTTCTGGAACCGCAAGGGTTTCAACCAGTAGATCATGAAGTAGTAGTACTTCGACATCTTGTTCACGCAGTGTGCGCGCAAACGCGTCGTGTTCTTCACCTGCCGCTTCTACCGCTAATACGTCATCAAACAGTAGCTCATGGCAGTTCGATGGCGTTAGGTGGGTGAGGGCGCGCTCTGGGCGGTTTAATAGAACTCGTCTTAGTTGACCAACTTCTGATCCAACGTACAGCTTACTCATTTTGCATCCTTACAAATATTCCAGCCGTTAGTTATGACAAGCTTGGTGCAAAGATGCAAGTCTTAGAACTTTGCTTATATATTGCAAAAATATAATTTTTTGGCGTTATATTTTGTAAATGCTTCCTTAGTGTATTTTAATTCTATATTTTGTTGTTTGTTCATGAGTTTTAAAAAGTGCGTTTTTATTCTTTTTCGTTTGAGAAAGAAGTCATACATCAAAAGTGCATAAAACGTGCATAACCATTCTGAAATATGCAGTTTTTGGCTTTCTTTTATTCGTTAGGTCAGAATTAACGAGCCGTTGCTGTATTCACTCCAAGATCATAAACACGCAAACAAGCCTAAAATTACTCGTCTCAGGCTCAATTAGGATCTTCTGAATATTAAAGATTAGCCGTTTTTGTTAATTTTTTGTTTCTGTGAGCGAGGTTTAGATTTGTGAGTAAAAATTATCATCAAGAATCACCGCAGTTTGGTGTTTGTTTGTGGCTTTTCATCGCAATCCGTGCCATATTTCACCGCATTAATGTACTCAGTTTAGAGTATAGTGTTTCCATCAAGTAACTAATCTGGAGCCAAAACATGTCTCACGAAGATGAATATCTATCAGTAGAAGAATTAATTGAGATTCAAAAGGAAGAGACTCGCGATATCATTGCAGCATTGCTAGAAGATGGCAGCGATCCAGATTCACTATACGAAATCGAGCACCACCTATTTGCTGAAGACTTCGATACGCTAGAAAAAGCGGTTGTTGAAGCGTTCAAGATGGGCTTTGAAGTTCTTGAAGCTGAAGAAACAGAAGATGAAGATGGCAACAAACTACTTTGCTGTGATGCAACAATGGAATCTGCACTAAACGCAGAAGCAATTGATGCTCAGGTTGAGAAACTGGTTCATCTGGCAGAAAAATACGACATCATTTATGACGGTTGGGGTACTTACTACGAAGGCGAAGATGCGCTTTACCCTGAAGAAGATGATGAAGACGAAGAGTAATCCTCTTATTCAATCTAAGAAGCCAGCGTTTATCGCTGGCTTTTTTGTGCCCTGAAAATGATAACCGCAGGTAACGATAAATAATTCTCATTGAGTTTGTGTGCTTATTGCCTGTAACCCTAAGTTACTTGTGTATATAATGCGTGAAAATTGATCTAGCTCAAGGTAACTATGCAACTCTCACTCGCCGGTTTATGGCAAGTCTCTCCACTGACGGACCTTTCTATCCCACAGGATGACATTACTTTCCCTGCTCCTTTGAGTCAGGTATTGCCTGCTGAGCTGACAGAAGAAGCAATTCGTCAGCAAGAGTGGCACCTGATGCATGACATCGAAGTGGATGAATCCATGATGGCATTCCCAGCGGTAGAAATGGTGTTGGGTGGTGTGGATTACCATGCTGAAGTG
Source organism: Vibrio sp. MM46 (assembly GCF_027587135.1). Taxonomy (NCBI): domain Bacteria; kingdom Pseudomonadati; phylum Pseudomonadota; class Gammaproteobacteria; order Vibrionales; family Vibrionaceae; genus Vibrio; species Vibrio sp. MM46. The sequence goes on along the minus strand of NZ_JAPPTO010000021.1, from coordinate 24,736 downwards.
CGTTTAAATGGAGTTGCATTGTTCGACTGTGATGGCTCACAAAGCGTGTACAAGAAAGACATTCGTCCGTTCATGCAGATGGGGCGTAACCGTTTTGAGATTCTGTTCCTTGAGGAAGAAGAAGATCTTCTACTCGATGAAGATAAGCCAGAGTTGTGCTCACTTGCGGATCATGAATACCAAAAGAGTGATGAGCGCTTGGGGGTATGGCAAGAGCCGTATCTACAGTTCATTCGCAATGTGCGTTTAGACCGTGTAGCAACCGAGCAGATTTGGCACCATGGTGGTGGTTGTGAGTTTAAAGTAGACTTGTACTACCAAACTTTTGCGCCGGGTTTAGTATCAGCATCGGTTAAGTTTAATGGGATGACTTACCATATTCCTATTGATGTCCGAGCGGATCATGCGAGTGCTTTATTCCAGATCGAAGCGCCAAAGTATGCCGATCTTAATGATCCCAATCCAAAAGATCTCTACGAACTCGTGGTGGAGTTGGATGGGCAACGCCAAGCATTTACAGTGGCACTTAGCCAAGAGCTCTGTGTTACCCATCTTGTACTTTAAGTTTGGGGATAAAACGCTATAACGTCTTAAGCATCACGACTTCACATGCATCATGCCCTGTTTGTCCTAGCGGGGCATCGAGATGCTCAAAGCCTAGCTTTTCATACAAGCCTACCGCTTCTCTTAGACATTCTGTCGTTTCTAAATAGCACTGCTGATACCCAAACTGTTTCGCTAGCTGTAAGCTCAATGCGACGATGCGTTTAGCTAAGCCGTGCCCTCGTGTTTGAGGTAAGAAGTACATCTTTTGCAGCTCACACACATTTGGCTCACCAGCTAAAGGTGCAAAGCCGCCGCCACCCACAATCTCGCCTTGGTACTCGACTACCCAGTAGGCTGCGCCTTGTTGATCGTAAACCGAGTACATGTCATCAAGCGTTGGATCTGCCACACCATAACCTTTATCTGCGGTTAAACCGTATTCTGCAGAGACTTTACGAATCACGTCCGCAACTTGCGAGTTATCTGCTTTGGTAAGAGGTCGAAGAACGTATTCCTCAGCCTGGCACACTTTCGTTAGCCCTTTTAGGTAAGTCTCTAGACCAAGTTTGAGTTGCTCTTGTTCGCTGTCATCGAGTTGGGTAAGCAGTTGTTCAAAGAAGCTGTTTTGCTGCTGGTCTAGTTGCGATAACGCCTGTTGCCCTTGTTCTGTAAGCCCGACAAGTTGGCTACGTTTGTCTTTTGGGTTTTCGATGCTCTCAACCAAGCCTAATTTAATCAGACCAGTAACGGTTCGGCTCGCATTGGACTTGTCGACATTAAGCTGCTGTGCCAATTGATTGATGGTTAACGGCTGCAGCTGGATTTCACCTAATGCGTGCGCTTGTACTGGAGTGAGAGCGACATCGCCGCATTGTTTATCGAGCATACCAAGCAATCGGACGGCTTGACGGGAGTAGTGTCGGAGTTGACGAGCATTCATAATCACTTACCTCTGGAAATAAAGTTGCGCACCGCAATTAAATTAATTGCGGTGCGCAACTTTGTCAATGGTAAATGTTATTTTGCTTGTTAGGAGGCGTATTGAGCCTCCATGTTTAAGCGTGTTGGTGTAGACAAAATTGTGGTGTTTGGTTATCTGATTTACGCATCCATACTTTCTCGTGGAAGTAGTAAGCCACTGTGTTCAAGCTTGGCTCTAGCATCGCCATAATACCGCCGACAAACGCATCACCTGTTAGTAAGTAAACCACGCTAAACGCAACACTGAAGTGGATAGTGGCAAAGCTTGCGGTTTTTAATTTGGTCATCCACTGACGAGCTTTAAGCGCTGGGACTTTTGCCCATGCCTTTTCATGAAAGTAGAAAGCGACGGTGTTCACTGAAGGCTCAATCATGGCAATTAAACTACCAATTAGAATGTCGCCAGTAAGCACGTAAGCGACACTAAACGCGATAGTAAAATGGAGTGCTGCAAAGGTTAGTGTCTTTTTCATGATAATTACTCAATCGTTGTGTTGTTTCGATAGGTCTATTATTGAGAATTATTATCATTAAATCTAATGGGCAGTTAAGATTAGTTTGATAGGTAAAAACTATTAAATAGGAGGGGAAGTAGGAGAGAAGAGCGAATATCTTTGAAAGCTTTCCTAGCGATAAAATGCAAAAAGGGTTGATGCTTTCACACCAACCCTTTGATTCTTTTACTCTAGCCTTTAGCGATTAAAGTGCAGCGATCGTTGTCTTCTGCTCTTCTAGCTTAGCTAGCGTCTCTTTGTAGCCTTCAAGTTTCTCACGCTCTTTAGCAACAACTGCTTCAGGAGCTTTCGCTACGAAGCCTTCGTTACCTAGTTTGCCTTCGATACGCTTGATTTCGCCGTGAGTTTTCTTGATTTCGCCATCTAGACGAGCAAGCTCAGCGTCTTTGTCGATCAGACCCGCCATTGGGATCATCAGCTCAGACTTCGCAACCAATGCTGTCGCACACGCTGGCGTTTCTTCGTCAGCAGCAAGTACGCGTACAGATTCTAGTTTCGCTAGAGACATCAGTACTTGTTTGTTTGCTTCTAGACGCGCTGCGTCTTCTGCGTTTGCAGCTTTCAGCATAACGTCAAGCGGCTTACCTGGGTTGATGTCGTATTCAGCACGTAGGTTACGGATGCTGGTAATGAACGCTTTCACCCATTCAATATCGTCTAGCGCTTCTTGGTTGAAGTTTGCTTCGTCGAATTGAGGCAGTGCTTGCAGCATGATTGTCTCGCCTTCTACACCTTCAACTAGTGGCTTGATGCTTTGCCAGATAGTTTCAGTGATGTAAGGAATCACTGGGTGAGCTAGACGTAGAGTCTTCTCAAGAACCGTGATTAGTGTACGGCGAGTACCACGCTGTTGCGCTTCAGTACCTTTCCATAGAACTGGTTTAGTTAGCTCTAGGTACCAGTCACAGAATTGGTTCCAGATGAATTCGTAAAGCGTGTTAGACGCCATATCTAGACGGAAGTTGTCGATATGGTTGTTGAACGCTTTCGCTGCAAGTTCAAACTGAGACTCGATCCACTTGTCCGCTAGTGAGTATTCAATCTCACCACCGTTGAAGCCACAATCTTGCTCTTCTGTGTTCATCATTACGTAACGGCTTGCGTTCCATAGTTTGTTACAGAAGTTACGGTAACCCTCAAGACGCTTCATATCCCAGTTGATATCGCGACCTGTTGATGCCATTGCTGCAAGAGTGAAACGTAGTGCGTCTGTACCGTATGCTTCGATACCGTTTTCAAACGTCTTACGAGTGTTCTTCTCGATCTTCTTCGCTAGCTGAGGCTGCATCATGTTGCCACAACGCTTCTCTACTAGAGACTCTAGGTCGATACCATCGATCATGTCGATTGGGTCAAGTACGTTACCTTTCGACTTAGACATCTTGTCGCCGTTTTCGTCACGGATTAGACCAGTAACGTAAACTGTCTTAAATGGTACTTGTGGTTTGCCGTTTTCGTCTTTCACGAAGTGCATGGTCATCATGATCATGCGCGCAACCCAGAAGAAGATGATGTCGAAACCAGTTACTAGTACGTCTGAAGGGTGGAATACTTTCAGATCGTCAGTTTGCTCAGGCCAACCTTGAGTACCGAACGTCCATAGTGCAGAAGAGAACCATGTATCCAGTACGTCTTCGTCTTGGTGCAGTTCAATAACTGACTCTAGGTTGTTGTTCTTACGAACTTCTTCTTCGTCACGACCTACGTAAACGTTGCCTTGGTTGTCGTACCAAGCTGGGATGCGGTGACCCCACCATAGCTGACGAGAGATACACCAGTCTTGAACGTCACGCATCCAAGAGAAGTACATGTTTTCGTATTGCTTAGGAACGAATTGGATGTCGCCGTTTTCTACTGCTTCAACCGCTGTTTTCGCTAGAGGCGCAGTACGTACGTACCATTGGTCAGTTAGCATTGGTTCGATAACCACGCCACCACGGTCGCCGTAAGGAACTTGTAGATCGTGATCTTTCACTTCTTCAAGTAGACCTAGCTCGTCGAATTCAGCAACGATAGCTTTACGAGCAGCAAAACGTTCCATACCGTGGTACTTAGCTGGTAGCTCAGTGCTGTAAGCGTCGCTTGCTTCGCCGTTGGTGTTGAATACTTCAGAAGCGTCACGGATGTTCGCGTCGAAAGTCAGAATGTTGATCATTGGTAGCAGGTGGCGCTTACCAACTTCGTAGTCGTTGAAGTCGTGCGCAGGTGTGATTTTCACACAGCCAGTACCTTTTTCCATATCTGCGTGCTCATCGCCCACGATTGGGATGCGACGATCAACGATAGGAAGGATGATTTCTTTACCGATAAGATCTTTGTAACGTGGATCTTCCGGGTTAACTGCAACACCAGTATCGCCTAGCATGGTCTCTGGACGAGTCGTTGCAACAACGATGTAGTCTTTGCCATCTGCTGTTTTAACGCCATCTGCTAGTGGGTAGCGGAAGTGCCACATGTTGCCTTTAGTGTCTTTGTTCTCTACTTCTAGATCTGAAATCGCTGTGTGTAGCTTTGGATCCCAGTTAACTAGACGCTTACCGCGGTAGATTAGATCGTCTTCGTATAGACGTACGAACACTTCTTGAACGGCGTTAGATAGACCATCGTCCATCGTAAAGCGCTCACGATCCCAGTCTACAGATGCGCCAAGACGACGAAGCTGCTTAGTGATAGTGCCGCCAGATTGGCCTTTCCATTCCCAGATTTTGTCGATGAAAGCTTCACGACCGTAATCGTGTTTTGTTTTGCCTTCTTCTGCAGCGATCTTACGCTCAACAACCATCTGAGTTGCGATACCTGCGTGGTCCGTACCTACTTGCCAAAGAGTGTTTTTACCCTTCATGCGCTCACAACGGATAAGCGTATCCATGATCGTATCTTGGAACGCGTGGCCCATGTGTAGGCTACCAGTGACGTTCGGTGGCGGGATCATGATGCTGTATGATTCTTTAGTAGTGTCACCGTGTGGCTTAAAGTAGCCTTTCTCTTCCCAAGTCTGATACAGAGCTTGTTCGATTGAAGTTGGGTTGTATGTCTTTTCCATAGCGCTCTTTTAATGGATACGTTGATGGTTGAATCTAAGTCAATCTTTATAAGTGAACTCTCTGAGTGGAGAGCTTAACTATAAGGATTGACCGTTAAGGATATTGAATTTCGATCGTTTGCAGTTGATAACCTGCCTGACGGTAAATTTTATACCTTTCTCTTGCGAGCTGTTTAGCTTTTTCTTCGCAAGGCACGAAGTCTACCACTTGAGCAAACTTGTTCGCAAAGGTTGTCTCATTTTCCGCCAAATTAATTACCAGCTGACGGTTCCAATTAGGTTTTACACCTTCATGGCCGATTTCAATATTGGTGGCGTATTTCGGTCCTTCGCCTACAAGATTATGTGCCATGAACTTGTCTGCATCAATTTGCCAAAAGGCTTCGGCGAGCTGCTCGGCGTGCGGTTTGTCTTGGCAGTTCAGATACACTTTTGCGCCTTGGCGAGCAAAGTGCTGAGCCAAAAACACGATGTATTCTTCAAAGCCAGTCACCGTTGCTTGTGGGCTCTCTTCGTTAATGATGTAGAAGGTTGCAGTTTGCATCATTCTCTCGCTTGCCGTTGGTCTCTTCCTAAGACCATCTTAAATCCGATTTTCAATCAAGAAAATCGAGGTAATAAAAAAGGGCCTTGCGGCCCTTTTAGATGTTGTTCAGAAATTACTCTTCTGTCTCTTGGCCGCTGCGGTTCAAAAGGAATTGGACAAGCATTGAGACAGGACGGCCCGTTGAGCCTTTCGCTGCGCCTGATTTCCAAGCAGTACCTGCGATATCGACGTGTGCCCAGTTGTACTTCTTAGCAAACTTAGACAAGAAGCAACCCGCAGTGATAGTACCAGCAGGACGACCACCGATGTTTGCCATATCAGCAAACGGGCTCTTCAATTGCTCGTGGTACTCGTCTGCCATTGGTAGACGCCATGCACGGTCACTTGCTTGCTCAGAAGCGTTTACTAGCTCATGAGAAAGTGGGTTGTGGTTAGAGATTACGCCGCTAATATGGTGACCTAGTGCGATAACACAAGCACCAGTTAGCGTTGCAACGTCTACTACACAGTCTGGTTCGAAACGCTCTACGTAAGTCAGTGCGTCACAAAGAACAAGACGACCTTCCGCATCCGTGTTCAGAACTTCTACGGTTTGACCTGACATGGTTGTTAGGATATCACCTGGACGGTAAGCGTTGCTGCCTGGCATGTTTTCACAGCCTGCTAGAACACCAATAACGTTAATTGGTAGGTTTAGCTTCGCTAGCGCTTTCATCGTACCGAATACAGATGCTGCACCACACATGTCGTACTTCATCTCATCCATACCTTCACCAGGTTTTAGAGAGATACCGCCTGAATCGAACGTCAGACCTTTGCCGACTAGTACGATAGGTTTTGCTTCTGATTCTGGGTTACCTTTGTATTCGATAATCGACATCATTGATTCGTTCTTCGAACCACGACCTACTGCTAGGTAAGATGTCATGCCCAGTTTTTCCATCTCTTGCTCACCAATGATCTTGGTGGTTACTGTTTCGTAATCGTCAGCAAGGCGACGTGCTTGAGAGGCGAGGTACGCTGGGTTTGCGATGTTTGGTGGCATGTTGCCAAGATCTTTTGATGCTTTCACACCAGATGCGATAGCTAGACCGTGAGTGATTGCTTTCTCACCTAGGTTTAGTTCACGACGCGTTGGTACGTTGAATACTAGCTTACGCAGTGGACGACGAGTTTCTGGCTTAACGCTCTTGAACTGATCGAATGTGTAAAGACCATCTTTAGTCGCTTCTACTGCCTGGCGAACTTTCCAGTAAGTATCACGACCCTTAACGTGTAGTTCAGTTAGGAAACATACTGCTTCCATAGAACCTGTTTCGTTAAGTGTGCTGATCGTCTTTTGAATGATTTCCTTGTACTGGCGCTCGCCTAGCTCACGTTCTTTACCACAACCTACGAGTAGAACGCGCTCTGACAAAACACCTGGTACTTGATGCAGTAGCAGCATCTGACCAGGTTTACCCTCTAGATCACCACGGCGAAGTAGTGAACTGATGTAACCGTCACTGATTTTATCAAGTTGCTCGGCTACTGGAGAAAGGCGACGTGGTTCAAACACACCAACAACGATACATGCGCTACGTTGTTTCTCTGGACTGCCACTTTTAACACTGAACTCCATGCGTACTCCTACATCCTGAAGACAAATTGCTCTAAATGTTAGATAATGATCGCTTACTTGTTGAATTTAAGCTCAGGTCTTACCAACAGAGCTGATTTAAGCGCTAACATCTAGTTTATAATTTTTAAAAAAATAAATGGTTCAACGGGAAACTATAGTGATTCGACCAAAAAAACAAGTTTTGTATAGGTAATTTCAGCGTGATTATTGTTAGATATTTGATCCGCGAAACACTCAAGAGCCAATTTGCGATTTTCTTCGTGCTTTTTTTGGTGTTTGTGAGCCAGAAGTTTATCAGTGTTCTTGCTGATGCTTCGGACGGGGATATTCCTGCTGGGTTAATTTTCTCAGTTGTTGGTTTAAACATGCCAGCAATGGGGCTATTAATGCTGCCATTAAGTTTGTACATCGGCATATTGATCACATTTGGTCGTTTATATGCGGAAAGTGAAATCGTGGTGATGAACGCGACGGGTATCGGGAATAAGTTCCTGGTACAAGCTGCGTTGTACTTGGCGATCATCACATCGGGTGTGGCAGCGTTCAATGCATTATGGCTATCGCCTTGGTCACAAGACCGTGTTGAGCAACTTTATGAGCAAGTCGCGGCAGAAAACAGTGTCGACTTATTGAAGAAAGGTCAGTTCCAAGGCACGCCAGATGGTTCTTCGGTTGTCTTTATTGATGACATCAAAGACAGCACGTTAAGTAATGTGTTTGTAGCACAGATGCGTCCGCGTGATTCCATCTTACCAAGCGTGATGTTTTCCTCTTCTGGTGAAGTAAAAGAACTTTCGGATGGGCGTCAGATCATCACTATGCATGAAGGTACGCGCTATGAAGGTGTGCCAACTCGTGTTGAATACATGGTTACTAAGTTCGATCAGTACGAAGGTTTGATTGGTCAGCGTGAAGTGAAGCAAAAAGGTCGCGATTGGGAAGCGTACCCAACGGCAGACTTGATTGGTCACCCAGATCCTGAAGCGCAGGCTGAGCTGCAATGGCGTATCTCGTTGTTCGTGTGTATTCCACTATTAACGATGCTGGTTATTCCTTTGTCGGCAGTGAACCCGCGCCAGGGACGCTTTGCTAAAATGGGACCGGCTATCTTGATTTACTTGGCGTACTTCCTTGCGATTAGTGCAACGAAATCCGCGCTAGAAGATGGTGCTATTCCTGCTGCTATTGGTATGTGGCCAATTAATGCCATGTTATTGATTGTCGCTATCTTGGCTAACATGATGGACAGTGTTCCAGCTCGACGAATTAAAGACAAATTCCGCAAGAAGAGGCTCGCGTAAGCTGTGTTCAAACTCTTAGACCTTTACATCGGTAGAACGATTATCTCTACCACAGCCTTGGTTCTGGCGACTTTCGTCGGCTTGTCGGGCATCATCAAGTACGTAGAACAGTTGCGTAAAGTTGGTCGTGGTGCTTACGACCTAATGCACGCGCTTTACTTTGTTTTGCTGAGTATTCCTCGCGATATCGAAATGTTCTTCCCAATGGCGGCGCTGCTGGGAGCCTTGATTGGTTTGGGCATGCTTGCTTCAAGTTCTGAACTTGTGGTTATGCAAGCCGCGGGTTTCTCTAAGTTGGATATCGGCTTATCAGTACTTAAAACCGCAGTACCCTTAATGCTTATCGTTATGACGCTCGGTCAATGGGGCGCACCAGAGGCGCAAAAGATGGCGCGTGACCTACGTGCATTTGCTCTATCTGGCGGTAGTATTGTGTCGGTGCGGGCTGGGGTATGGGCTCGTGATGCCAACGACTTCATCTTTATCGGTAAAGTGGAGGATGACAAACTCTACGGCTTGAACATGTGGCGTTTCGATGAAGATAAGAACTTAGACAAAGTTATCTTCGCAGAAGAAGTCGACTACCAACAAGATAACAACTGGTTGATGCGTTATGTCCAAATCACCGATATGGAAAATGAAAACGTCATTACCAAGCGCGATTTAGAGCAGATGGAATGGCACACCTCATTAGCACCAGATAAGTTGGCGGTGGTAACGGTGAAACCAGAAGAGCTTTCTTTAAGTGGCTTATATGACTATGTGACCTATTTGAAAGCCTCGGAGCAAGATGCTTCGCGTTATGAACTCGCATTTTGGCGAAAGCTATCTCAACCACTCTCTATCGCAGTAATGATGCTGATGGCGTTGTCGTTTGTTTTCGGTCCATTGCGTAGTGTCACCATGGGTGCAAGGGTGCTCTCAGGGGTAGTTGCAGGTTTTACCTTCTACATATCCAGTGAGTTCTTTGGACCTCTGACCTTGGTATATGGCATTCCGCCAGTGTTCGGCGCATTAGCCCCTAGCTTAGTGTTTCTAGCAATTGCGGTATCCTTGCTAAGAAGAAAGCTGTAGGTTTTCAAAAGCGATAAACATAAAAAAGGAAGGCACTGTGCCTTCCTTTTTCTATTCTGCTTGCGCGGTTTCGCTATTTTGCTTTCGGCAAGACAACGACTTCGGTTTTTGCCCAAATGTCGTGGAAGCCACGTTTTTGTGGGTCGATTGGCACAGTCAAGTTAGCCAAACCAAAGCCCGACGTACCTAAACGAATTAAAGCCTGAGTAACTGTAATTGGCGCACCATCCTTACTGTTACGAATTTGCATTTTCCAAGCTCGCATGCCCAGTGTTTGTCCTGCGCGGGTCCAGAAGAATACAAAGAAGTAGATCCACACCACAGCCAGGTACAGCGTGAACAATGGGCTTAGAACTGGATGCTTTCCTAGCATATCTGCTGCATCCACATATTCCCCATAACTCAGCAAGCCTGCCGCATTAAGCGCAAAAACAATCGCCATTACTACGCCTGCTGCCATCATCTCAATCGCTAGGATGATCAGCGTGTCGTAAAACAATGCTGCGAGTCGACGGAAAAAGCCCGCTGGTGGAAGAGTTGTAGAAGTCGTCATAATTCCATCACTTACCTTTAAAATTGTGCGTCAGAATATAGATTCCATTAGCTTGTGAAAAGAGAGCTAACGCACAGAGTCTTCAATTGTGGGCAAATCACAAGTTTGAATACGACTCTATCGCTAATCAACTATCCAACAAAGTAACCGAGTTCAAACTTCCTATCATGCAATCTGTGAAAGCATCAAACATGGGTTACTTTGCTTAGAACACAAGATTACGAATGACGTGATAGAGGTACAAGATGATCGTAATTACAGGCGCGAGCAGTGGCTTAGGTGCGCAGTTAGCTAAGTTGTATGATGCTCAAGGCGAAGAAACACTGTTAACTGGTCGCAGCGAAAAGAAGTTAAATACGCTTGCTCAACACCTCTCGAGTAAAGCTAAGGTAAGAAGTTGCGATCTTATCGACGCATCTCAAGTCGAGAAGTTGTTTGATGAGTTGCCTCAAGTGCCTTCAACACTGATTCATTGTGCGGGAAGTGGTTATTTTGGTTTGTTAGCCAAGCAAGACCCACAAGAGATTCAAAAGCTGATTGAAAACAATCTCACTTCAGCAATTCATGTCTTAAGAGAGTTGGTAAAGCGTTATCAAGATCGGCCGGTAAATGTTGTGATGGTGATGTCGACAGCGGCACAACAGCCTAAGGCACAAGAATCGACCTACTGTGCGGTGAAGTGGGCTGTCAAAGGTTTGATTGAATCCGTTCGTATGGAATTAAAAGGCAAACCAATGAAAATTATCGCAGTGTATCCTGGAGGTATGGCGACTGAGTTTTGGGAGACGAGTGGCAAGTCTTTAGACACCAGTAGTTTTATGAGCGCAGGTGATGCTGCGCGGATGATTCATGGTGCGCTATCTAATATCGGTAATGGTTACATTTCGGATATTACCGTTAACCGTTTATAGGACTGAATGGTGGTATTACAACAAAGCAAAACGGCAGACTGAGCTAAGATGAGATCTCCTTTGTCACACTTTGTGGCGAAATTATCAGCAAACGATAGTTATTTAAGGTTTTTCTGCTTGCGCAGGTCAAAAGCTTACGTATAATGCCAACCATCAAAGGGCAATAGCCCAGAGATGCCGGTGTGGTGAAATTGGTATACACGACGGATTCAAAATCCGTTGCCTTCGGGCGTGGCGGTTCAAGTCCGCCCACCGGTACCATATTCCAAGACAGAGCCTCGACGAAAGTCGGGGCTTTGTTGTATCTGAGGTTTGTGAATTCAAATCCAGCGTGGCGGCAGGCGTGCCTGTCCAATCAACCGGTACCATACATTGAAACGTCGCTTTTATAGCGCTCTTTCGTCATTTTGGGCGTTTAAAAATATTCGATTGTTCAGGTGGTTACCTCAGTTATATCTTCTTGCTATCGACGCTTTTCTCGCTCCATTGAACTCCTTCTATCCATCTTAAAACTTCTCCCATTGCCCATCGCATGACGATTCTGTGTGCAAGGTGATTCTAAACCCAGTTAATGCAAAGTCGTAAGCCAGTGTTGACGAAGATTATTAGATACCAGAACTATGTTTACGGTGAAATAGCTCTGTTACGCCCCCTCAGCAAGGTTAGTTTTTAAAGCTTATTTGATGAATTGGCATTGAGAAAAGGGGGATAAGCAATTTTAAGAACCATTTCTGACTCTTTCCTCCTATCCAAAAGAATGTCTGTTCCAGTTACAGCAGCTTTAAGCTCCTTCTAGGCTTGAATTTTATGCCTACTAGTTTCTATAAACTTCGTTCTCTCATTAGCTTTGTGACCACTAGCATATACGGAGGTTGTGTTATCAATGAGCTTTGTTTTGTGAAGGAGGTAGATATTGAATGTCAATGACTAATTTGTAAGCAGTTGAATTTAGGCGAGTTTGAATCGAGAGGGAAATCACATTCAATGAAATTGTTTTCTTATATTTTCTCGATAAATACCAGTATCAATATTCTTGACGGGATTGCGAATAATTTTTAGGTGTTGAACCTCGCGCCTTCAAGTTGAACGGGTATATCTGCTGTCGTTAAAAGTTTGAGGAAATTCTGATGGGATTCTGGAAAAAGGTAATCGGTGGTGCAGTTATTGGTGTAGGTGCTATTGCAGCGGCTCCTTTTACTGGTGGTGGTTCTATTTTAGGTGCTGCAACACTTGCGGGTTCATTAGCTGGTGCAGGTGCTGCGGCTGCTGGAGCAGGTGTAGCTGGAGCAGCAGCTGGTGCCGCTTTGGATTCGAGAAGTAAAGATAAACATAAGAAAGATCTTGAACAAGCTCGACAACAAGGTAAGCAAGAGTCTGATGCAGCAAATGCTATTGCCCTCGAGAAGTTGCGTGATGAATTGGCGGCGATTTTGCGAGATATTGAAGTGAGAGAAAGCTTCTTACTAACGGCGTTCGCAGTAGGCATATGTGCTGCAAATGCTGATCATGACATTTGTGGTGAGGAGCGTGCAGAACTTGTCGAACTCGTTGCGGGTCTAGGCAAAGAAAATGTTTTATCTAAGGCAACATTACAGCGATTGGATGCTTGGTTTAACAACCCGCCGAATCTCAACACCGTGTGGCAAATGATTGAAAAGAACAACTTCAACAATCCTGAACATGTCGTCATCTTTGATAAGATCGTACATATGGTGATATGGGCTGATGACGAGCAAAACACTCATGAAGAAGAGTTCATTGAAGCTTGGAATAGTTTAGCGGCTTAAGGTTGGGATTGTTATGAATGATTTGCACAAACTAAAAGCAAGAAGAGCAAAACTACGTCAACTTGAAAAAAGTTCGCATATACGTCCTGTACCTAACAATGTCGATACCAATCGACATTTAGGTGGTGATGTTGACCAAGGCACCCTTGCTTTTGCCGATATGTCTCAAGAGTATTCTAAGCGCATTCAAAATGCGGATGTGTCTGTTTCACGTGAAGAAGTGCAAGCACTATTCAAATCTTTTGATGACAACATTGATTCGCTCGATCATATTTTGGAGCCCGTTTTTTTAAGCTTGCTAGATGGAACGATGCGAGCTTTTAAGGTAGGAACAAAACAGGGGATCACTGCGACTCGATTGTATAGTGAGTGTAAATCATTCAGTTACGACAACCCCAATGTTCATGCTCCGATGCTCGATAGCTATACCGAGTATTTGAATGAAAAAGAATATATCAAGAAGCATGATAGTAGAACTAAATATAACAAGGGGAAGTTAGTTTATCACGATGGTTCCAAATCGATGAACATGCGTGATGATTCTAAAATGAGTAAAGCTCATCAAGATCATTTCAATGGAGGGCTAACTGCTACCGATGGATATGATGGTAACAAAGAAATTTATGAAAGCAGTTCTCATGCAAAAGGGATTGATAAGTATAGCCAAAGGACGGAAATCGATCACGCTGTACCATGTGCAGTTATTTGCAATAACCTGAAAAAAAACAAAGTACTTACAGATTCAGATATTAAAGAGATCATTAACTCTGAAGAAAATCTGGTCGCTACTAGTTTTGAAAACAATCGCGGCAAAAATATTGGCAAATCAGACAAGACAGAAGCTCATCTCAGAGAAGAAATTGATAAAGGATACATTGTAAATAAAAAGGGAAATAAAGTTCGCGACCTCACCGATGAAGAATTGTTAATTAGGGTAAACATGGCGAACAAAATGAAGGAAGTACAGAAAGAGATAGACTCAAAGACGAATAATATTGTACTAAAAAATTTATTTTCAACAGATTCAACAATTAAAAAAAATGCTGAAGATGATTATGTGCTCCTTAAGTCAAGCCAAGGTAAGAAAATAAAAGAGAAGAACAAACAAAAGTACGTAGAAAAAAAACTTCAAGAAAGAAAAGAAGTTCGCGTCAGAATAGCAAAAGATGCCGGAGGTGCTGCGGCAAATCAATCTCTCGGTGACATCATTATCTTCATGATTAAACCCTTGTATTATGAGCTAAAAGATTGCCTTGTTCAGGGTATAGAAAAAGGTGTCAATGCCAAGTCATTTAAATCTGCACTGTCCATTCGTATGAGCAGAATGAAAAAACATATTCTTGCTCAAGCTGGAACTTCGCTGAAAGATGGCATGTTCTCGTTCATCAAAAATTTCATTTCCATGCTATTGGAAGGCATAGTCAATTGCTTTGTTGGCGTATTCAAAAATATTGTCCGGATGATCAAAGAAGGGGTTAAAATCCTGATGCAAATTGGTCCAGTGCTGATGGATAGCAACAAAACCATGGCAGAAAAAGGCGATGCATTGCTCAAACTTGCCGCCAGTTCACTTACAATTTTTGCTAGCATTGGCATTGAAACATGGCTTAATTCTATCAATATCGGCGAACCATGGTCGATTATCATTTCATCCGTATTAACGGCTGTACTGACAACGCTTACAATGTACTTGCTTGATAAAATGGATTTGTTTGGTCTGAAAAAAGAAGCAAGATTGAATCGTATTGATGAAATACTATCTCTCAAAGTAGAGGAAAGCAGAAATGAGATGTTTACTATGGTCAATGACTTTGCTTAATATCTACTTTTGATCGATGAATCTTGAGTATACTCGAATTCAATTCCGCTACTCGTTTCCCAAGACAGAGCCTCGACGAAAGTCGGGGCTTTGTTGTATCTGAGGTTTGTGAATTCAAATCCAGCATGATGATCAAGGTGGTAGTTAGCGGGATTATGTCCCTAAAAACTGACGCATTTCAGGCTAACAAAAAGCCTCGACACTATCGAGGCTTGGTTATTTGTTGGAATCTTATTACGCGGGATTAAAGAGGAGCGGCTCGATAGTCGACGTTAATTGGTCCATTTAACTTGGCATCAATTTGGCTATTGTGCGCTGCTATCGTTAGATTGACCTCAAGATGCAGCGAGCTTTTATCCGGATCTAATGGCTCTTCGTTTAAACCAATCATCATTTTAAGTTGCATGTCCAATTGGGCATGAAGTTCCATTGTGCCATCTTCTTTATTGTACAAATTGAACGTGGATGTTGGGTCGCCTATTGGCGTGATGCCTTGTTCATTCATTAAAGAGATAAGGACGCTTGCAAACAACTCTTGGTTAGCAAAGTAGCTTACGCCTGTCGGCATTTTACTGATGTCATCTAATGTTGAATCTTCATTGCGACTGATTTGTGCACCATCAACTAGATAAGTTGCACGATCAAAGTCTTTCTCAAACTGCTCACTGCGTTTTTCATCCACTTTTGCGGCGATTTCTTTGAGTGCATTGGTGACGGCTGTGGGGTTAGTCAGCGTGACATATTGTTTGGTTTGCGCAGCAACAGGCTCTTGAGTAAGCCCACAATCGTCAAGATTTAAGTGGTTGTCATTGGCTTGCATCGTCAAAAAGGCAGAAGCAAACTCAGGATCTGATGCTGAAATCTCACCAGCACCAATACCCTGTCCATAGTAACTTACCCAATCATTTAAACGTTGCGATGCTTTGTCACTACCATGTGCGCGTTTATCTAACTCTGTAATTAGTGCATCAAGCAGTGTTTCAGTTCGACACAGTTTAGTCAGTGTTAACAACTGCTCTTCATGTGGAATATCGGCTTGCTCTAGGTCATCCATTACTTGCATTTTGAATCCTGGAGAGTTGAGCAATTGGACCAGTTCTTTGCTGGTTGGATGATTAAGAATAGAGTTGAGTAAATCGCTGGCTTGAGTCTGAGATAAGCCTTGCGTTAATTCAGACACGATACGTTGCTGGTAACCACTCTTGTCGTCAGCGCCAAGCTTTTGCTTATCGACATCAGCTAAGTCAAATTGCGCGCGTAGCATGATCTTTTGCGCACAATTATCGAGGTTGTGAAGTACTTGATAATGATCTTTCTGATTGAATGCATCCGCTACTTGGTTGAAGTCTTCTTGAATACCTTGTGGAAGACGATGTATGTCATCAACAACGGTTTGGGCGATCTCGGCAATTTCTCGTTGAGTCAATTGATGGTGTTGTTTGTCGCATGCCTCGTGAAGTAAGCCTTCAAATTGTTTTCCTGCTGCATTATTTGGAGCCAACCATTGCTCGTGGTCGTTGTTAGCAAGTAATTTTTGAGCGCCATTTGGAGAGGCAATAAAATCATGAACGGCTTGGGCATTGAAAGCGGTCATGGCCTTGCTGATGGCATTCGCCTCACCAACAATGGTCTGGATGACTTTTCCGCTTAACGGCTTACTACCGGAGGTAATATCTAACTTAGAAGCTAGATGTGAGGTGATATCACTTCCGTACTCTTTCTGTAATGAGTTGAGAAAGAGCCCCATGGTTTGAAGGTTAAGATTGGATTGAGTTTGAGTGTGCTTTGCAAAAGGAGAAAGCGTTTTGCCTTCAAAACGACCACTTTTTAAAGTGACCTCTCCTTGATTGTTTTGATTGGCAACCACAGTATTATTTTTAGCAACACTAAGAAACTGTTGTAGTTGTATAGCCATATCGGTATCTCTATAAATTCTTGAGGAAAATTAAACGCAGATAGCAGTATTGAGCATGCTATTTTTAGGAGGCGAGTCCTCTTGGGTACTCTCTAGCAAATGACGGCATTTCTCTGTTTGACTGATGAAACACGACAGTGCGCTTTCTAGGTCAAACACAGTACAAAGACCAGCATCCACGCTGTATGTCAAAACGATACTCGCTGTGTGAGTTTCAAGGCTTAGAGACATATTGAGTTCTTTATATAAGGCTTTATTGAACTGCATCAAGCTTGATAATTGTTTTATGCCTTGTTGGGAACTTAATGGTCCTACTAGCGATGTCAGGATCAGCCGTTCACGTTTAGGGTCCAACTCGATGTCTAGTAAAAGAGTTTCATCAACCATCAAAGTACAATGCCCGTCTTCGTTGGGCTGGAGTGTGTCGATGCCTAGGTCTGTAACTAATTCTTGAAATAATTGCTCAATTAATGTGCTCACGTCAGCAGTCTCAATGGTTTATTTAGTTGATGGCAATGTATAAGAGCTGTGTCGAGAAATCTGTCAATGACGGTTGTGATGTTTTAGGTTACTAAGAGGATTAAATAGTTAATGACATGAAATTCAAATGATTATTATCATGGTTTTTATGCTTCTAAATAGCGAGGTTGATAATAAATTTCTTGTTTTTAATTTAATGTTTTAATTGAATAAATATGAAAATTGTAAATATATACTTAGCTTTGTCTTTTCCTGTCTAATTCCTATTTTTATGTAATTACTCCTTTGTTTTATATTAAAAGTGAGATCTTGTTCATACTCAATGCAACCGGTTGCGCTTTTTTGTGTTGGTTATTTTTGCTACAGTTTTTGTAGTTCGAAATTTACACAGTGGGAGCAAGGCTATGAAAAAGATCCTCTTATGCTGCAGTGCTGGAATGTCGACCAGTATGCTAGTGAAGAAAATGGAGCAAGCTGCTGAAAAGCAAGGGCTTGAGTGTAAGATTGATGCACTGTCAGTTAATGCGTTTGATGAGGCAATTAAAGAGTACGATGTCTGTCTGTTAGGTCCGCAAGTGCGATTTCAGTTAGAGGAGTTGCGCAAAACAGCACAGGAACATGGTAAGAATATTGATGCAATCTCTCCACAAGCCTACGGGATGATGAAAGGAGAAGAAGTACTCCAGCAAGCTTTAGAACTTATTAACTAATTCAATAATTTTAAATAGAAATAAGAGTCGCCACTAAATATCAATATTTGGTGTGGGATTCTTTTGTCTGAAAATAAGGATGGATTCTATGAAGCTCTATGATGCGATTATAGGAATAGTCGAAAAACATATAGCCCCAATTGCAGCGAAAGTAGGTAATCAGCCTCATGTCAGAGCAATGAGAGACGGATTTATTGTGGCAATGCCGTTTATTATTGTTGGTAGTTTTATCTTAATTTTTGCTTTCCCACCATTTGCTGAAGACACGACGTTTGCACTAGGACGAATTTGGTTGGATTTTGCGACCACGCATTTCGATACCATTATGATGCCCTTCAATATGTCGATGGGCATCATGACCATATTTGTCTCGCTTGGCGTCGCCTATAGTTTGGCGAAAGCGTACAAGATGGACGGTATCACCAGCGCCGTATTGTCTTTGATGTGTTTTTTGCTGGTAGCTGCACCTGCAAAAGACGGAGCGCTTGCTATGAAACATATGGGGGGGACCGGGATCTTTACAGCGGTAATGTGCGCCTTCTTTGCTGTTGAGCTATACCGCTTCATGAAAAAACACAACATTACTATCCGCATGCCAGAACAAGTACCACCTGCGATTGCTCGCTCTTTCGAAGTTCTTCTTCCGGTACTGGCTGTATTTCTAACACTGTACCCATTAAGTATCTTTGTTCAAACCCAATATGACATGTTGATCCCTGATGCAGTGATGGCGATGTTTAAGCCATTGATCAGTGCTTCCAACACCTTACCAGCAATTATCGGTGCATTGCTTGTGTGTCAACTACTTTGGTTTGCTGGTATTCATGGTGCCGCAATTGTGGTTGGTTTATTGTCTCCAATCTTCCTAACTAACATCAGTGCCAACATTGATGCGTTTGTCGCGGGTCAACCAATTCCAAACGTATTCACTCAACCATTCTGGGATTTCTACATCTTTATTGGTGGTTCGGGCGCAACGCTTGCCCTTGTTATGTTGATGTCATTTAGCCGCTCTGCTCACCTAAAGAGTATTGGTCGCATGAGTGCGGTACCTGGTTTTTTCCAAATTAATGAACCTGTGATTTTTGGTAGCCCAGTCGTAATGAACCCAATTCTATTCATTCCATTTGTGTTTGCACCAATCGTCAACGCAACCATTGCTTACTTTGCAGTACAACTCGGCTTTGTTGGTATGGGGGTTGCGACCACGCCATGGACGACTCCGGCGTTAATTGGTGCCTCATGGGGGAGCGGTTGGACATTCTCACCTGTGCTGTTGGTGATTGGGCTTCTGATTCTTGATCTCTTCATTTATCTGCCGTTCTTCAAGATGTTTGAAAAGCAGGTTATGGAACAAGAGTTACCTATGAGCAAAGAAAGTAAAGACGCTGAACAGCCATCAGGCGAGGGCGTGACAGCTTAATCATGATTTGGCTGTCGCTTGGCAGCCTTCATTTCCGGAGAGAAGAAATGGAACAAGAACTAGTCGTAATGGAAATTATCTGTAATGCAGGTGAAGCCAGGAGTTTGAGCTACGAAGCGTTGCGTCTATCGAGAGAGAAAGATTTTACCGCCGCAGAGGAAAAGCTTTCTCAAGCAAAAGAGTGCATTAACAAAGCGCATCTGATTCAAACCCAATTGATTGAAGAAGATCAGGGGGAGGGCAAAGTGCCAATGACTCTTGTTATGGTACACGCACAAGACCACTTAATGACAACCATCTTAGCGCAAGAAATGGCAGTGGAAATCGTTGCGTTGAACAAGCAGTTAGCAGCGAGATAAGGACGGTACGATGCCAAGAAATGCAATCAAACTCGCCATTATAGGTGGTGGAAGCAGTTATACCCCGGAGCTTGTTGAGGGGGTAATTAAGCGTTTGGAGTTCTTGCCTGTAAAACAGATGCACTTTGTCGATATTGAATCAGGTGCGGAGAAATTAGAGATCATCAAAGGCTTGGCACAACGGATGATTGATAAAGCAGGAGCTGACATTGAAATCAAAGCCGGCTTTGATCGTCGTGAAGCGATAAAAGATGCAGATTTTGTAATGACTCAATTTCGCGTTGGCGGACTAACGGCACGAGCGAATGATGAGCGAATTCCAATCAAGTATGACGTTATCGGTCAGGAAACCACGGGGCCCGGAGGTTTTGCAAAAGCGCTGCGCACTATTCCTGTCATTCTCGATATCTGTAGGGACATTGAAGAACTTTCTCCACACGCGTGGATGTTGAACTTTACTAACCCTGCAGGTTTGGTATCAGAAGCGGTCAGTAAATACTCCAACGTAAAAAGTATAGGTTTGTGCAACGTTCCTGTATCTATGGAGATGATGATTGCCGAAATGATGGATTGCGAGCCAAAAGAGCTTCAGCTTGAGTTTGCTGGTTTAAACCATCTTGTTTGGGTGCTCAAGGCTTGGTTGAAAGGAGAAGACGTTACGCAAACCGTTCTGGAAAAAGTTGGGGATGGTGCCAACTTCAGCATGAAAAATATATGGGAAGAGCCGTGGGATCCTGCGTTTCTTAAAGCACTTGGAGCCATACCTTGTCCGTATCATCGTTATTTCTATCAAACAGATGCGATGCTAGCGGAAGAAAAGCAGAGTGCAGGAGAGCAAGGGACACGTGCTGAGCAGGTGATGGAAACAGAAAGCGCATTATTTAAGCTTTACCAAGATCCTAATTTAGACCACAAGCCAAAGGAATTGGAAGAGCGAGGCGGTGCTTACTATTCTGACGCGTCGTTGAATCTCGTGGATGCAATTTACAACAATCGTAACAGTATTCATGTAGTGAACGTGCTAAACAATGGTGCTATCAATGGCTTACCGGATAGCGCGGTGATTGAATGCAGTGCAGTGATCGGCAGTTGGGGAGCGAAGCCGCTGGCAGTTGGTGAGCTGTCTAGCAATATCAAAGGACTACTTCATCAGGTCAAAGCTTATGAACAGCTCGCTATTGAAGCTGCAGTTGAAGGAAGCTACGAAAAAGCGTTAATGGCGTTAACCAATAATCCGCTTGTTCCTGATATCGGACGGGCTAAGTCCATTTTGGATGAGATATTAGAAGTAAACGCCGCGTATCTGCCTCAATTCAAATTGACGACTTTGTAAAGTAAGGAACCGCACCAATGAAAGTGATCTTTAACGCAGATGATTTCGGCTTAACTCCGGGTGTGAACAAGGGAATTATCAAAGCCCATCAACAGGGTGTGGTTCAGTCTACAACAATGATGGTGGGAATGGATGCAGAGCGGCACGCGATTGAATTAGCAAAGCAGAACCCAAATTTGAACGTTGGTGTGCACCTTCGTTTTACTACCGGTATTCCTTTAACGGGACATCCAAATCTTACTCGTGGTCAAACTCAGTTTGTTAGTTACGATGAGCTATGGAAGATACAAGATTTCGAAGAAGAGGTGGTCTATCAAGAAGCGGTGGCCCAGGTGGAAGCATTTCTTAAATTGGGTCTACCACTAAGTCATTTAGATAGTCACCACCATGCGCATACACATCCACAGCTGCTTCCGGTGATTCGAAAGGTTGCTCAGAAATACAAAGTACCTTTGCGTGGTAGCGGTTTGTGCCACATAGAGAACAGTGTGAAGTATTACTTTACTGCTGAGTTCTATGATCAAGGGGTTAGTTTGGAAGGCATTATGAAGCATTTATTGAGTTTGAAAGCTCAATATGACGTAGTTGAAGTGATGTGTCACCCGGCGGAAGCGGACCAATCTCTATTGTCGAAAAGTAGCTACGCCCAACAAAGAGAGGTGGAACTTCAAGTCCTGACTTCTCCCGTTTTTAAACAAGAACTTGCTCAGCATGGTATGGCAATCACGGATTACTCTGCTCTCGTTTCTTCAAGTGGAGTCGCCAGTGTATGATTAAGGCTGTCAGCATCGCCCCCTATACACCTTACGATTTGCTGGCAGCTACTTTTCGCTAAGTCATGATTAACAAAACAGGAAGTTGGATTAAGCAGCATTATGGCAAGGATTAAAGATGTAGCCGAACTCGCAGGAGTAAATCGCTCAACGGTTTCTCGTATCATTAACGGAGAAGGGAAGTTCCGAGAAGAAACGAGAAAGAAAGTCGAAGCTGCGATGGCAGAGCTCAACTATCGCCCTAGTGCAATCGCGCGTTCACTCGCGACCTCTTCTAGTAATATGGTTGGCCTTTTGGTGACGTACTACACGGGTGGGTTCTTTGGTGAAATGATGGAACAAGTGCAGACTGAGTTGGATATGCACAAGAAGTTCCTCATCACGGCACAAGGACATCATTCAGCGGAAGGGGAGCGAGAGGCAATTCAGCGTTTTAATGATTTGCGCTGTGATGGTTATGTGCTCCATAGTCGTTATCTTTCTGATGATGATTTGAGAGAACTTGCCAAACTACCAACACCATTTGTACTGCTCGATCGGTATGTTGAGGGTATTGAAGAACGCTGTGTGACCTTTAACCATCATCACGCGAGCCGAATTGCTGTTGAGCATTTAATCGCTGGTGGCCATCAAAAAATAGTTTGCATCGCTGGTCCCTCTCAACGCCAAAACAGTTTGTTGAGAAAGCGAGGTTATATTGATGCAGTGAAAACGGCGGGTATAGACATCGATGAGAGTTGGTGTGAAGAAGGAAACTACGGTCGTCAAAGTGGGTACGATGCAATGGCTGCTCTTTATAGAAGGCATCCCGATTTGACCGCAGTGTTCTCATGCAGTGAAGAAATGACCGTGGGTGCCATGCAGTTTCTTCATGAGCATCGTATCTCCGTACCGAAGCAAATCTCATTGGTGAGCTTCGACAGTGTGGATTTGTGTGAAAGTTTGTACCCAACTGTGTCAGCGGTACATTTCCCGATCAGTGATATGGCCAGAGTAGCGGTGCAAACGTTGATAGGCTTAATAAAAGAGCAACCATTGATGACTCAACCCGAATTTGAAGCGCAATTAAAGCTGCGCAAAGCCGACCGAATAATTACTTAGTTTCCCTTTCTTATCGACCTGGTTAGTGCAACTTTGTTGACGACATGCACAGAGGTGCTTGATACATCCTCCTTATTGATGAATTCATTTACAAAATTGACTACTATTATAGGCTTATCAGGAAAACCGAATCAGTAGTGGAAAAGTGGCAGCAATTAAACTTACAGTGGATCGTATTCAGCCCGGGTTACATATCCGTCTTCCGCTAAAGTGGAATGATCACCCATTCCTACTCAATAGCTTCAAAATCAAAGACCAAGAACAAGTTGAGATGATTCGTCATCTTGGTGTGAAGTTCGTTTATTTCAATCCCGAGCAAAGCGATGCGTCTCCTTTACCTGCAAATCAACCTCAGGTCGAAGTAACGCAAGACAATACATTAGATCTTGAAGCGCAAAAGCTTTGGAAAGAAAAGCAAAAACGCATAGAAAAGTTAAGCGCGTATCGACGCCGTGTCATTCAATGTGAAAAAGAGTTTGAGCGTTCACTTGCGAGAATGCGTTCAGTGATGACCAAAATTCGCAACCGCCCTGTCGATGCAGTAGGGGAGGCACAACAACTGATCGATGACATCGTTGATAAGTTAATGTGTGATGACAATGTGACACTGCACTTAATGAACGGTAAAAACGAGTTTGAAGATATCTACTTCCACTCCCTTAATGTTGCGGTAATCGCGATGATGATTGGACGTGCGAAGGGGTATTCAGCGGAGCAACTTAAAGCGCTTTCTTTTGCTGCTTTGTTCCATGATATGGGCAAAATCAAAATTCCAACCGCTATATTAAGGAAGCAAGTTCCACTCACTGAACCAGAAAGCAATTATCTAAAGCTACATACTAAGTATGGCTTGGATATGGCTAATCAAATTGAAGACTTTCCTGACAGTGCAAAAACAGTGATAGCGCAACATCATGAATTGCGTGATGGCTCTGGCTATCCTGAAGGTTTGAAGGGAGATGAGATTGATGAACTCGCTCAAGTGATTATCGTTGCGAATGCTTTTGATAATTTATGTCACACCTCGATTGCTGCTGAACAAAAAATTCCATATACGGCGCTTTCCCACCTCTATAAGAATTGCAAACACTTATATAAAGAAGAGAACCTCAACATCCTTATTAAGTTTATGGGGGTGTTCCCACCGGGAACAGTGGTTCAGCTCTCCAATAATATGGTGGGATTGGTTATCTCTGTTAATGCGTCCCACTTACTATTTCCAAATGTACTGGTCTATGACCCAGCAGTTCCAAGAACTCAAGCGCCAATCATTGACCTTGCATCAAAGGACATAAAGATAGTTAATGCGATTCATCCGTCTAAATTGCCGGAGAAAATCAAAGAATACCTTAATCCACGTTCACGCATTTCTTATTTCTTCGATAGTGATGAGTAGTTATCCACAGCTTTTTGTGGGTAAATTGTAGAAATCCTGAGTGTTATTTCTGGGTAATTTTAAGGTTGGATGGAAAGTATCCATTTGGCATGTTTTTTTAGAAAAAATGCATTTTTAGTATTGCCAAAGAAAATCTTCTCCCTATAATGCGCATCCATCGACACGGCAGGCGCCACAAGGCTTCAGCAGAGTCGGAGAGGTGAAAAGCTTCTACGAAAAATTAGTTGAAAAAAGTGTTTGACACTCTCAATTATCTCGCTAGAATGCACCTCCGCTTTGAGAGAAAAACTTCTCGATAAGCAAGCTCTTTAACAATATAGACCTATCAATCTGTGTGGGCACTCGTTGATGATAATCCAATTAGGTATTTCTTTCTTAACGGAAAGCGGTATCAAATTAGGTTTCAATGAAACGAAGTGACCAATCAAGTCTTCGGACTTGGCACAGTCAATTCATTATCGTTCTGTTGGAACGATAATAGCTTTAAAATTACATTAGTAGTTTTGAAGTCAGTATTCATTGAGCCTCTCCCTATTTATTTAGGGAAT
>NZ_JAPPTO010000020.1:0-105885 GCF_027587135.1 Vibrio sp. MM46 | reverse complement strand
TCGAAACTTTTATTCTTCAAGTTTCATTTTTGAGACAGTAAATATTAATTTTATAAATTACTGAATAGCGACAACTATTGATTCGATATAAAAGTGATAAACCAAAAGACACACTCACCCTTCCTTGAATTGGTCATACCTATCGCTAATACTTCTTCTTAATTTGATTCGCAATTTGAGTAATCAACATTTTTGATTGGGACAACTCAATGATGAAGCCAATGCATTTTATGCTCTCAGCTTTGGGCGCTCTGAGCTTACTTTCTGCGCCTATGACATGGGCAGCGACAGCGATCATTCTACCAGGGTTACATGAACAAGGCGTTGATATGCAAGATACCCCAATCTCAGCCGCTGCTGCTATTGAATGGGAGCTAGAGAATGCCGATGTTGTTTTTGGAACGTATCCAAACAAAGCCGATAACGAGCGCGTCAAAGCCATTGGCTACATGTACAGCCAAAAACTTGAACTCAATACAGGTTGGGTAGAAAACGATATTCGCAACGAGGCAGAGCTGAATGGGATTGATTACGAGGATTACTTTCTCCATTTTGCCGAAGACACCATCATCGCCGAGGTTGACAAAACTCATGGCGAAAATACCCTGCTTAATCGAAAACCGATGATCGTTGGCTATACCGCTAGCGCCGACCACGCCGGTTTTTGGCTATATCAATCACCGCCATGGAACGCTGACGTATTCGGTCAAGCTCATAATGGCGGGGCGCTCTATGTTTATCACTCAGAGAAGTTCGACCGCTTAGCTTTTAAGTTCACCCAATTTGCTCAAGGTGGCAGCTTCACCATTGAATACCCTTCTTCTGTCGATTCGTTCGGTCAGGTAACGGAATGGACAAGCTTCGATATTAAGAGAGACAAAACCGAGAGCATGACCAAAAACCAGACTGTAAACTGGTCTGTTCCATCAGATTGGGTTCGTGCCACAACGCACGATGGCAGTGGACAAACCTATGGCGGCGGTCAGTACTTTGGTTCGACCTTCTTGCGAGATGGTGGTCGCTTGTATGTTGCGAGAGTGACTTGGCATGGTGACAATATTGAGAATCGCCCTCACCTAAAAGAAGTGAAGCTCAAGAACAGTTTTCCAACCGTTAAGTTGACGAATGAACCAACAGCAACACCTGACGGAAAAACGATTCAACGTTGGCGCAAAATTCGTGGCTTTGATAAATCTGCGGATCTTAACCAAGACAATTATCTCTCTTGGAATGAATATAAAAGCCGCTCAAACAAAAATGCGACCGCTCGTTTCCGTTGGGAGTCTCGAGTCATTCCATTTGGGCGAATGTGGAACCAAACCTCCTCGTGGGCATTAACCAATCTCGGCAATCCCAACTTTGCCAACGC
This sequence comes from Vibrio sp. MM46, assembly GCF_027587135.1. NCBI lineage: Bacteria > Pseudomonadati > Pseudomonadota > Gammaproteobacteria > Vibrionales > Vibrionaceae > Vibrio > Vibrio sp. MM46. The sequence continues at coordinate 104,516 of NZ_JAPPTO010000020.1, read as the reverse complement.
AGTTCACCACTATTACCAAGCAGAATGGACGAAACAAGGCTTAAACGGTGCATACAATGACGATACAAACAAACTGCTTGGTGCAAATCAGTTCTACATCTATTCCGGTGGTATGGTAGATGAACTTGGTTTGGTTGCAGGAAGCCAAGCCGCTGATGATGCGTACAAAGCTCAGTTTTCGGCATTCTTAAACAAACTGGCAACGCTGGACCCGGATGCGCTAATTGGTCTCAACATAGGCACGGCAAACTTATATGGTCGCAATGGACAGAGTCATTTAGTTAAAGCAGGTTCCCTGTACTTACGGGAGCACTATCTATTCCCTTCTACTGGCTTTAGTGGCTATGCAGGTTTGGCTAAATTCTGGGATAACGCCGCTCTCGCCAAAGTAGGTCAGAAAGTGATTTACCAAGCAACAACACGTTATGGTCGAGTTCAGTACTTCGGTAACACTGAAGACAATTGGAAGCAGGATCAATACTCTGCACTAGCAGCGTTCTACTTAAATCACCACTCGGGATACAGCTATTTTAATCAATGGAACAGCGGTTATCTGTACGGCAGCAACAACACCACTGTCGACAACTTCTGGAAAGCCGGAGTACCCAAAAACATCGCTTATCAACCAAGTGCATTACTTGACGTTGATCTGGGCGAACCAGTAAATCAAATCCCAGAAGGCTTTACAGCAATACCTTTGATGATGTCCACCAGCACTCCTTCAGCCGCTGATTACACCGTAGTTGGTGACTCTTCCATGAATGAAGTGGTGCACGCAGATCTGCCCGATGGTCTTGCTCACGTCCTACCGACATATACCTATTTTGCCTTTCGCTCAGAGGAGTCCGTAGTTTCTGATGGTCCCATTGAGATGGTGTTAGCAAGAGAATTTAGCAAAGGGCGCGTGTTATATCGCACAGATTTTTTTGGCAAAAGCGCGGACTATTTTACTGCGCCCAAAATCACCATCACGCTAGACAAACCAATGCGACCTGTCGACAAGGATGGCAATGTTGGAGACTATGTTTCCGACATTCATATTGGTGGATACGAAGGACTGTTCTTACTGTATTGATCCGCGACTTAAGCCCCCTTTCCCGCAACCTTGCTCAACATCCTTCATGTAATTATCGCACTTGATTATCAAATCATTTTTGACAGTGACTCAAAGCGTTCGCTATTTATCCCTTCCTATCTTGAGCCTACTATCACTTCGAAAACACAGTGCACGACTCAACTTCGCACGAATAAAAATAAGGAATTCAGTATGACTCAAACTAACACGTCAAAAGCTATAAAACTCGGTGTCACTAACCTCTCATTTCATCGTGTCACTGCTTCTCTTGTCAGCCATATACTCAATGATATGGGTTTTAAGGTCGAGCGTATTTATTCACCCCATGAAGAGAACTTCTCAAAGCTCAAATCTGGTGAAATCGACATGCTTTCTTCGGCTTGGTTACCATCAAGTCACGGCATTTACAAAGCATCGGTAGAAGAAGTACAACCCCTACTGGAGCTCGGCTTACACTACGAACCTTACGCACTTTGGGGTGTGCCAGATTACGTTCCAGAAGCACTCGTATCAGAAGTGAGCGACCTGACTAAACCTGAAGTTGTAGCGAAAATGAAATCCGATATTCAAGGCATCAACCCTGGCGCAGGCATTACGCGCTTTTCGATCAAGATGATGGACGAATACGCACTAACCCAAGCAGGCTACCATTTCCACACAGGGACGGAAGAAGATTGCTTTACCGCATTTGAGAAGGCGGTAGAGAACAAACAATGGGTTATCGTGCCGCTTTGGAAGCCTCAATTTCTTCACTATAAGTACGCAATTCGAGAAATCGCAGAACCAAAAGGTTTGCTGGGTATTGTCGATAAAGCGGTATTGCTATTGCGCCAAGAAAAATCAGATAAATTTACTCAAGATGAGTTGAATAGATTGGACACGCTCCGTTTCTCAAACGATATCATTGCGGAATTGGATTACAAAATCTGTCGTGAAGGACGAGATTTAGACACGGTGACACGTGAGTGGTTGGATAACCAAGCGCAATAGACTTAATTACAATCTCAGTGCCTTGCCGTGCTTAACGCGTATGGCAAGGCTCGGTGCGCTAGTACATGGTATTCCCGTTTGCTGTCTCTTTCGGTATTTCCTGCAACGCATCCCAATGCTCGACAATCTTACCGTTTAGATCAAAGCGGAAGAAATCCATCGTCACGTATTCCACATCATCAGGCCACGTCTGATGAGTATGCAGTGCCACCAAATTCCCCTCTGCAACTGCGCGAACAAACGTAATATCTTTGTTGGGATACTCTTCCTGCATTCTTTCGAAATATGCGATAAATGGCTCGGTACCGTTACCCACTAACGGATTGTGCTGAATGTATTCATCCCCCACGTACAGCTCGACCGCTTTTCTCGGTTCTCCTCGATACGCCATCTCATAGAAAGCTATGGCATTGCGCTTATTCTCTTCTATATCGATTTGCATGGTGCTCATTTGATTCTCCTTCGTCATGCAAACAACCTGTCATTAGCGTAGTTGAGAATCATAATCCTGCTTTATTCTTAAACGAAAAGAGGCAGCATTCAGCTACCTCTCTGTCTATTCCCAATGATGCCGTTTTGGTTGCGCTACACTAACTCGCCCGCGCCTTGTACCGAGCGTTCACTGTTCTCAACAAGGAAGACTGTGGCAGTTTGTTTAAGAGCTTCCCATTCTGCGTCTTCAACAAAGATACCCTCTTCCCACGACGTTTTCTGTGCACGATTCAGTTCATCTCCATCAATATGAATTGCGTAACCTTGTGAACTTGCTTCGATATCAAAATCCGTTACGGCAAGCTCTATCGTCATACTGTGATAATCGGTACTGTTGTCTTCAATCTGATCAGAAAAGAATACCTCTGGTGCAATCCGCCCACGGTTTAACACATACAAGGTTCGCTTTGGGCTAGTGCCATTAACCCACTGAGCACGGCACGCAATGCCTTTGGCAGATAGCCTAACTAGCTCACTAAACGCTAACCAACGATTGTGGCATTGTTTGAGTGTGATGGTGACGCTCTTGCTGTTGACCATTTTCTCAAGCGCAAAATCCAACACCGCCGGTAAATGACAGGCGATACTGCCATTGTGTAACTCGACTTCGATATGAGAGTCGGTGTTACTCGCAATAGTGACCGCGCAATCTGAATCTAAGTTGAGAAACAGGCTGGCGTTGTTGAAGTGACGCACGCCGTGCAAACCCACCATTTGCAGATCCGCAACCATATTGGCAATCACATCGGCTTCACCGCAATGACGGCGCATACCAAGAAAAGCTTTGTTTACTGCTGCTACCAGCTCGTTATGCGAGACGATCATAATGCAAAACCTCCACTGATTTTTTGATTGTCGCTTTGCGCGATTTCTTCATGCTCTGGCATGGTTGGGAAAATCCACGTATCGCTGAAACGCGGGTCCTGAATCTCATCAAGCAATGGTGCGCCTTGGAAAAAGGTCACGCGCACCCATCGGTCTGAACGCGGATCAAACTTAGTCGCACCAAAGATTGCTAACTTACAGCGTAGTAGATGCATCGGCAGTGCGTCTTCACGTAGTACATTCATCTGGATATCGCCCATTTCTCGATTGCCGAGCGTCCATACACGACGAGTGATTGCACGATACTGCGGATGCTGCAGTAAGAACTCCGCCAACGATGTTTCTGGGTGGCACGTTTGCAGCGCATGGTAGAGGCGGTTTACTTGTCGCCCTATATCGAGTGGCAACTCACGTTCTTCACCGATTTCTTCCCCACGAATGCCTAGTCTCGGTTCTTCTTTGTCTTGTGAGCGATACCAGAACCAATAGTTGTTCTCTGGTAACGTGTAGTCGGCATCGATTGACCAACGGTATTTGCTCTCTAGTATTTGCGAAACATCTTGAACGCTTTTTCCACCAGGAATAGAGAGTGACTCATCGGTGTTCATTTGGTTTTCAAATTCATCAACCAAAGATGGGTAAAGCTCGATCAAACATGAAGTTAGGATTTCTTGGGCTTCCAAACTCATGGTTGTGGTTTGTTTGATCAAGCTTGCCCAATTTGAGTGCTCTGTCATCAAAGCATTTAAGTTAATTTGTAGCGCTTGGAGATCCGCAATCGCTTGATGATTAAGCTGATCTTGATGTTCATTGATTGTTATCACTTGCTCTAAGTGTCGCTGTGCTTTTTTAAGCAGGGCTTTTAACGGCAGCTCTAACTCGGTAGATTCACATGGCATGGCAAGCACATTGGCAATAGCACGCTCACGTGATGTCATCCATTGGTCGACAATACATGGATGGTTGATTAAATATGGCGCCATACCCAAGCCAGTTGCGTTCCCTACACCGAGATAGCGCTGCAGACCTTTGTGAAGTGCAACTGCATTATCTCCGCCTTTTTTCGCAGCAAGGTAATGAACCCAATCTAAACTGAATTCACGCAGCATATAAACGGCACACATCTGTGCACTGAACGACTGGTTGAAATCAGGGTTATTCTCCAGCAGTTTAAAATCGGCAATACCAAATTTACCGTTACCATAAACGGCGGTGGTTCTTAGGATGTAACCCACTTCTGCCAGTTCCGAAGGCTCTGGCTGCTCACCTTTAGAAAGCGCATTCACAATGTGTTCAAACACACGAACACTCTTATTCGCACGAGCAAGAACAAGCACGTTGTTTGGATTGCGCCCCGCTTCTTGCAAAGGCACATTGGCTCGAAGTTGCTCTAACAACTCAACATTAACTTCACCTTTGACCAGCGCAAAGGTTACGTCCCATTTTTCAGCAATGACTCGGTCGTTACGCTCTTTATCAGCAATTTCATCGCAAAAAACAACCAAGTGATAAATATGTTCCGGCGTCGCTAATTTGTAAATCACATGACCAAAACCGCGTGGACACAGTTGCCACTCATGTTTGCTCACTTGCCATTCCTGACTCGCCATTTTTCGGATCAAACTTCGCACAAAGCTGATTCGATTTTGGTGCATAGCCCCTAGCCTGTCTGGTGCCATCACAATTGCAGCGTTGCGAAGTGTTGTTTCAGTGTAAGTAGAACGATGTGCATCCATTTTGCTCACCACTTATTTTTTATTGTAAGAATAAGGGCTTGTGCGGGTGTGGGGAGGATTCACCCACACAAGCGCCACGTTATTGGGTTTGATCTTTTTGTTATAACCGTTGTTATAGCCCTTGCTCTTTTGCCATCTTCATAGCGATCTGCGGTGCATTCCAAAGTGACGGTAACAGAATTAATGACACTGGAACGGCTGTAATCACGATGAAGGATTGCAGGGCTGATATACCACCAGAGCCAAGTGAGATGAGAATCAACGCCGTGATACCCATAGCCACTCCCCAGAAAGTACGAATAATCGCATTTGGTTCTGTCTCACCACTGATCACAACACTGATGGTGTACGTCATTGAGTCACCGGTAGTGACGATGAAGATCGTGGTCAAAATCAAGAACAAGATTGAAACAAGTAGCGGCATTGGCAGTTGTTGAGTAACTGCGAGTAACGCGCCCGGTAAATTGAAGCCTTCAAATGCTGCACTCACACTGCCCGGGTTCGCAATTTCAAACGCTAAGCCAGAACCACCAACAATGGTGAACCAAAAACATGTAGTAAGCGGAGCAACAATGCTGATCGTCGAGATAATTTGACGAATACTGCGACCACGAGAGATACGTGCAATGAAGATTGCCATCATCGGTCCGTAGCCCAAGAACCAGCCCCAGAAGAATACTGTCCACCAGCTCAACCAACCTTCATCACCACGGTAAGTTGCCATTGGGATAAAGTTATCCAGCATGGTACCCACGCCTTGAATATAACCATTGAAGATAAAATCTGTTGGACCAAATAGAAGGATATAAACCATCAACACCAACGCGAGAATCACGTTGTATCGGCTCAGCATTTGCATGCCGCGGTTTAAGCCACTTAAAGCTGATACGGTGTACAACACAATCGCAAATAAGATGATGATCAACTGTGTGGTAAAGCCATCAGGGATATCAAACAGTGCATTTAACGCGTAGCTAACCTGTAAACCTAGGAACCCAATCGGTCCAATGGTTCCAGCCGCTACGGCGATGATGCAACATGCGTCAATCAGCGCACCCGTTTGACCTTTTAGCGCTCGCTCACCCAGCACTGGATAAAGCAAGATACGAGGTTTTAACGGCAGTCCTTTATCGTAGTGTAAATGCATGACCACGATAGACGTTAAGCTGCCAACAATAGCCCACGCGAGAAAACCCCAGTGCATAAACGACTGTGACAACGCATTAATGGCACCTTGCTGAGGATTGTCTTGCGGACCATACAAAGGTGGAGGACTCACGTAGTGCGCGATAGGCTCTGCCGCCGCCCAAAATACGCCGCCGCCAGCTAAAAGCGTACAGAAGATGATTGCCATCCAACGAAAACCATCCATTTCAGGCTTCGTTGTTCCGCCTAAAATCACCTTGCCTGTTCGCCCTGCAGCCAAGCCAAGACCAATAAGAAAAGTGAGAAGAAGCAGTATCTGCCAGTACGGACCGAAGACTTTTACTGACCACGCAAATCCCGTATTAACTAACGTTGATAGCAACTCTCCATCGTAAAGCGCGATAGCTACGAACAAGGCAATAAAGCCACCGCTATACCAAAGTGCCGGGTTACTTAACCCTAACTTATCCGGTGAATTTTCCGTTGCTGAAGTGTCGTTGTGTTTTGCTTGTTGCTTCTTTGATGACACGCTCATCGTTGAAGCTTTCATGCTATTGGTTAGATCAGACATACTCTGACTCCAGAGGTTTATTGCAGCTGCCATAACGGCTACAAAAAGTGACTTTAACACTCGCCTTGTTATTATTTTTTGAGCGAGCTATTCCATGTTTATTCGGGTTACGACCTAGCTCGCCTCCAGCCCTTCTTTAAGGAAGTTAAACCAGTTCTCACCCAGGATTTTTCCTACCTCGGATTCACTGAATCCATGACACATTAAGCCGTTGTAAATGTTCTCCATCCCTTTACTGCCACTAAACCAAGGCAAAGCGTCAGGCCACCCCGCATTACTGGCGGAGCCTTCACCATAGTCCATTGCTTTGGACCAACGACCGTTGCGCATCCACTCAAGCACTTGCTGTGGTTGGTTTAAACAAAGATCACTGCCGATGCCTAAGTGATCCACACCGAACTGATCGGCAGTTTTCGCGACCATTTGGCAGAAATCTTCTAGCGTGCATTGGCTTCCGTTGGGAAGATGGAATGGGTAAAGACTAAAGCCAATCAAGCCGCCACGTTCGGTGAGCGCTTTAATGACGTTGTTCGATTTGTTGCGCAGAGCATCATGAGCAAACGTTGGGTTCGCGTGACTAATACAAATGGGACGTGAAGAAAGGTCAATCGCTTCCAGCGTTGAGCGCTCAGCACTGTGGGACATATCGATGATCATCCCGACACGATTCATCTCTTCGATGGCTTGTTTACCAAAACGCGTGACACCAGAGTCGTTCTGCTCATAGCATCCTGTCGCCAGCAAGCTTTGGTTGTTATAGGTCAACTGCATAATCAGCAAACCTTGACGGCGCATGACTTCTATTAAGCCGATTTCATCGTCAATTGGAGAGCAATTCTGCGCACCAAAAAAGACGCCAACCTTACCCTCTGCCTTTGCTTTCTCGACGTCAGCCATCGAGTAAATAGGCATAATCAGGTCTGCATTTTGTTCGAATCTCAGGTTCCATTCGGCAAAGCGAGTTAAGGTCTCGCGTGCATTCTCATGATAAACAATCGTCGCATGCACAGCCGTAATACCGCTCGCCTTCAGCGTTTGGAAGTATTCTCGATCCCAATTGCAGTACTGCAATCCATCAATCACAATCCGTTGTTGGTACATAACCACTCCTTAAACGTTAATAAGCCTTTAAGGTTGGGCAGCGGAATGCTCGGCTGCCCTATTTCACTTAATAAGGACGTTGATAAGCGGTTTTCACCACGGTGTAGAATTCTTTTGCGTATTGACCTTGCTCGCGTGGACCAAAGCTCGACTCTTTACGACCACCAAACGGCACGTGATAATCCGTTCCTGCGGTTGGTAGGTTGACCATGACACAACCAGTTTGAGCTTGTTGTTTGAAGATGGCGCTATTACGGAGGCTTTGCGTGATGATGCCGCCCGTCAAGCCAAAGCGAGTATCGTTTGCTACAGCAATGGCTTCGTCCAAGTCAGAAACTCGAATCACGCTTGCCATTGGCGCAAACACTTCTTCTTGGTTCACTTCCCAACTGTTTTGCGTATTGAGGAAAAGAGTTGGCGACATGTAGAAACCGTCATGCTCTAAGCTCAAGCGCTCGCCTCCGAATGCTAATTCCGCACCACTTTGACGTGCTTTCTCAATCCATTCGAAGTTCGCATTCAATTGGTTTCCATCCACAACAGGTCCCATGAAAACGCCTTCTTCTAAAGCGTGACCGACTTTAAGCTCGCTCATTCGTTTGATCAGTGCTTCCACGTAGGCATCGTGAATGCCATCCATGACGACTAAGCGAGAAGACGCGGTACACTTCTGGCCTGCGCCAGAGAAAGAGCCTGCAATGGTCGCTTCAACGGCGATTTGAATGTCTGCATCATCAGCAACCACAAGTGCGTTCTTACTGCCCATCTCTAACTGACAGCGCACAAAATTCGGTGCCGTTGCTGCCGCTACTTTACGTCCGGTATCCACAGAGCCAGTAAAGCTCACACCATTTACATCTTTCGAGTTGATAAGCGAGTTACCCACTTGCGAGCCGCTGCCCAACACAAGGTTGAACGTGCCTGCTGGTAAGCCTTGACGATGGATAATCTCTGTCAGTGCAACTGCACTAGCAGGCGTTAGGTTAGCGGGCTTCCACACAACGCTGTTGCCGAAAGCAAGCGCTGGTGCGATTTTCCATGCAGCCGTTGCGGTTGGGAAATTCCAAGGAGAGATAATGGCGATAACGCCGACGGCTTCACGAGTGACCTCTACGGAAACGCCTGGACGGACAGAAGCTGCGTTATCGCCAATTTGACGCAGCACTTCCGCCGCGAAATATTGGAAGAATTGACCAGCACGGTAGATTTCACCGCGACCTTCAGCAAAAGGTTTGCCTTCTTCACGTGAAAGCAGCTTACCAAGCTCATCACAACGAGCAATTAGTTCATCACCAATCGCCTGCAAAACCGCTTGTTTGCGCTCAATCGGCGTTTTTTCCCACTCTGGCTGCGCAACTTTCGCGGCTTGAATGGCTTGTTCTACTTGACCTTCACTCGCCTGAGCAAAATCGCCTAAACTCTCACTGATGTCTGAAGGGTTAATGTTCGCAACCGTATTAATACCAGATTGCCATTCGCCTGCAATGTAGAGAGATTTCTCTGCTTGAACATTATTGATAAAAGTCATTGCTCTGTCCTTATTCTTCCTGACGTCTGGTGATCGCCACCAGCTCACTGACAAAGCCCGGTGATGAGGCTTTGATTATTATTCTTTACTCTGGTTGACTCGCTGATGCGTACACCACAAACTCCACCAGCATCTCTTCACGCGCTAGTCCTGCCACAACCATAGCGGCACGATTAGGGTAAGGCGCGTCAAAATACTCAGCGTAGACTTGGTTAACCGTTTTTAAGTACTCACGATCCGTCACATAAATCAGCACTTGCAGAACAGAATCTAAAGACTCCCCTGCACACTCCAGCGTGTGAACGAGATTATTAAAGGTTTGACGAGTTTGCGCTTCGATACCGCCTTCCACGACAGCACCAGTATCATCAATCGGGATTTGCGCGGTGTATAAAGTACCATTGTTAACAATTGCCCATTCAAGCGGCGCTTTAGAGGCAAACAATGCAGTTTTGACTGGGTATTTTTTCGTAGAAGTATTCACGTGCCTTTCAACCTTTGTAACAACCTTGTTTCAAGATAGTTAAATACTGCACATTGACAGGCGATAAATCGAACGGTAAATTTTTTACATTTGATAAGAAAAATCTATCACCTTATTAAAACTAAGGTAAATAAAGGGATTGCAGAGGTTTCGCCGTGAGTATCAAGCTTCAACAATTAAAGCATTTTGTGATGGTGGTCGAGGAAGGTGGCTTTCGAGCCGCTTCACATAGAGCAAATCGCTCTCAAGCAGCACTGTCGACATCCATAAAAGAACTAGAAAAGATACTTGGTCAGAGCCTATTTGAATCTGGAAATAAATCCAAACTCACACCTTTCGGCGAGATCTGCCTGCCTAAGATCATTCAGTTTCTCAACATCTATAACGCACTGGATAATGACTTGAAAGCCGCCGCCGCAGGGCAGCAAGGGCGGGTACGCATCGCCAGCGTTCCTTCTGTTGCTGCCAAGCTGATTCCCAGTGTGCTCGGCGCATTCTGTGAACGATACCCGAATGTAGAAGTCAGCCTAATTGATGATAACGCCGCTGGCGTCGAAGCGCGTTTGTTATCAGGCGAAGTGGATTTAGCGTTGGGTAACCCATCGCACTTGGACGAAGGCGGTATCGAGTTTACTCCGTTAATCTCTGACCCCATTGGCGTGGTGTGTTTGAAGGATAACCCTATTGCTCAGCATCCAGAAGGAATCGAGTGGCAAACGCTGTTGGAACAACCTTTTATTCGAAACGGGACTTGTACCCTACTCGATCCCACTCCTGCACGCGCGCTAAGTGAGCAAGCTTTGTATTCCGTGGAGAACATTACGTCTTTGTTCTCAGTCCTTGAGCTCGGTATTGGTGTCACCACCTTGCCAAAGTTAGCGTTCCCAACCAATGAAACTCGATTAGTTTGGATTCCGCTTATTGATCCACCTTTGAAAAGGCAGGTGGGAATCTTTACCTTAACGGACCGAACAATATCGCCTCAAGCTAAAGCTTTCCATGAGCTGTGCATTCAATACTTAAACTACCAAGGGAATGAGGAGTAACAGTATCGATAAAATCGTTACTCGCCTCTCTCCAAGACGAAAAAAAGCCCTTTCCAACCGGAAAGGGCTTTGACTTAGTTCCCAAAATTTTTGCCGTTTTACAGCAGTTCCACCGACTGTTGAGCGATAACCCACTCTTCATTGGTAGGAATAACTAGCGCTTTCGCACCAAGTAACTCAGATGTAGCAACAACACCTGCGTTACCAAATCGTGCATCTTCATTACCTTTCACATCTTCAACAAAACCTAGAAGTTTTAGGTTGTTTAGGATTTCGCGACGAATTGGCATAGAGTTTTCGCCAATACCGCCAGTGAAGATGATGCCGTCGAATGAATCAAGAGCAGCAAGGTAAGACGCGATGTATTTAGACACACGGTATGTGAATACTTGGAATGCTAGAGCAGCGCCTTCGTGACCTTCTTCCATCGCTTCCAAAATACCGCGTGCATCGCTTGTTAGACCAGAAACACCTAAGAAGCCAGAAGCTTTGTTCAATGAGTTGAACACTTTCTCTTGAGACCAACCTTTCTTCAGTAGGTACTCAATGATGCCTGGGTCAAGGTCACCACAACGTGTACCCATCATTAGACCAGACAGTGGCGTGAAGCCCATAGACGTATCTACAGATTCGCCGTTGTTGATTGCACAAACAGAAGCACCGTTACCAAGGTGAACAGAGATGAAGCTCGATTCTTCAACCGGCTTGTTAATCATCTTCGCAGCTTCGCGACTTACAAAGTAGTGGCTAGTGCCGTGGAAGCCGTAACGACGGATGCCGAAGTCTGAGTAAAGCTCTTTCGCAATTGCACCAGTGTAAGCTTTTGCAGGCATTGTTTGGTGGAAAGCAGTATCAAACACAGCAAACTGAGGTAGCTCAGGGAATGCCGCCATTGAAGCACGCATACCAATCGCATGAGCAAGGTTATGTAGAGGAGCCAAATCACTTAGCGCTTCTACGTCTGCAATAACAGACTCATCTAAACGGACTGTTTTGGTAAACTTCTCACCGCCGTGAACCACTCGGTGACCAACAGCAACAACATCTTCAATTAATTTGTACTCTTTTACTAACTCAACTAGTTTTGCTACTGCAAGTTGATGGTGATTCTCATCGCCTTGAATAGCGTACTCAAATTTCTCACCGTTGAATTTCCAGCTCATACGAGCGTCTGATAGACCAAAGCATTCGCCCAGACCACTTAGCACAGCATCGCCAGATTGAGAGTCGATTACTGCAAATTTTAGTGATGAGCTACCAGAGTTGATCACCAGTACAAACGAATTAGACATGAAATAGTTTCCTGTTGTGGAGCAGAGGTTGTAATTGCGCTTCCGCGCTGCGTACTTCTTGTTTGTGCCTTCTATTATTCAATAATTTTTTAATCTTTCAACTATCTTTTAGAGTTAGTTGTTCGTTTGCGTAAATTTTATTGATCTACCGCAAGTTTAAAATTTATTTGAACCATGAAATATATCGACTCATTCAACTAAAGTGGAACCAGACACTTAAAAACGTCAATAAATGAAGAATAAAGCAAAAATATTACGAATTTTTTTGAATGAATTGGGTATGGATGAGCAGGGACAAAAAAGCCGAGCTAACTGCTCGGCTTTCAAATTCAACTATTTTTTAATGCAATAGTGTGCAGGTATTATGCTTCTTGTGAGCGACGACCACGGCCGTGACCACGTTCACCACGGTGTGCACCACGGTGGTCACCACCACGGTTACGATCGAAACGACGTTCGCCACCTTCACGGTTACCATCGCGGTTGCCGTCACGGTTACCACGGAAGCCACCTTCGCGACGACCGCCTTCACGACGACCACCTTCGCGGTTGCCATCACGGTTGCCACGGTAACCGCCGCCATCACGACGACCGCCATCGCGACGACCACCGTCACGGCGACCACCACGAGACTCACGGAAGTCATCGAAGTCACATACTACAGCACCAACATCTTGTTGACGGATACGTAGCTTGCTTAGCTTGTTCGCAGCATCTGAAGTCATTGCTTTAGGTAGCTGAACGAATGTGTGACCTTGTGCTAGCTTGATTGCACCGATAGAGCCTTTACCTAGACCTAGTTCGTTTGCAAGAGCACCAACGATGTCTTTAACTTGAACGCCTTGCTCGCGACCAACTTGAAGCTGGTAAGTATCCCAGTCTTGGTTGTTGAAGTTGCGACCACCGTCACGACCACCTTCACGGCGCTCTTTACGACGTTGCTTGTCACGCTCAATCGCTTCAATCATTGGGTCTTCGCCAATGTAGAATAGCGGGCGTTTACCTTGCTGACGCTTAAGAAGCATTGCAGCAAGCATTGTTGGGTCGATTTCTAGAGAAGTTTGTAGCTTCTCAACAAGCTCTGCGAACTTGTCTAGAGCTTTGTGCTCTTTCTCTGCTTCCAGTTCAGCCGCTAGCTTGTTTAGACGAGCTTCTGCAACTTGGTCACGTAGAGGAAGTTGGATTTCTTCCATAGATGACTTAGTTACGCGCTCGATAGTGCGAAGCATACGGATTTGGTTAGTGCGAACTAGAAGGATCGCTTTACCTTTACGTCCAGCACGACCAGTACGACCGATGCGGTGGATGTAAGACTCAACATCGAATGGGATGTCGTAGTTAAATACGTGAGTAATACGTGGAACATCAAGACCACGTGCAACAACGTCAGTTGCAACTAGGATATCGATAACACCTTGTTTGATGTGATCAACAGTACGTTCACGTAGAGACTGAGGAATATCACCGTGTAGTGCAGCAGCTTTAAAGCCACGTGCAGATAGCCAATCAGCTAGACGCTCAGTGTCTTGACGAGTACGTACGAATACGATTGACGCGTCAGTTTCTTCAGTTTCAAGAAGACGAGACATAGCTTCATCTTTCTCTACACCCTTCACTACCCAGAACTGTTGTTGAACTTTGTCTACAGTGTGGTTTTTACCAGCAACGTCGATAGTTACAGGATCACGTAGGAAACGCTCAACAATGTTTTTAAGCATTGGAGGCATAGTTGCTGAGAAAAGAACGCGCTGTGCAGATTCCGGAGCGTGCTCCATGATTGCAGTTACGTCGTCCACGAAACCCATGTTTAGCATTTCGTCCGCTTCATCAAGTACGAAAGTGCTAACTTCGTCTAGATGCAGACGTTCACGGTTGATAAGGTCTTGTACACGACCAGGAGTACCAACTACTACGTGTGCACCGTTTTTAAGTGCACGCATTTGATCTACGATAGATGCACCACCGTAGATTTCTAAAACTTTAAGACCCTTGATGTTTTTACCAAGGTTCTTCATCTCAGCCGCAACCTGAATCGCTAGCTCACGTGTTGGAGCAAGTACGATTGCTTGTGGTTTACGTTGGTCAAGATCAAGCTTGTTTAGAAGAGGCAGAGAGAATGCTGCCGTTTTACCTGTACCCGTCTGTGCTTTACCCAGCGCGTCAGCACCTTCCAACAGGTGTGGGATTGCCGCAGCCTGAATTGGAGTTGGTGACACGAAACCCATTCCGTCTAGAGCAGAAAGGATAGAATCATTCAGAGATAAATCGCTGAATTGAATAACAGAATCTTGCATTGGGATCCTACTTAATTAAACAAAAAAACAGTCCCATATGCTCTTCCAATTCGATACTGATCCATCCAATTACTAAATCCGTTCAGACAGGAGCTAGTACAGTACACAACCGCGATAAGCCATTAGGGACGACTAAGGGAGGCGGATTATTCCTTAAATGCATAAAAAAAGCTAGAAAAAATTGAATTACATCACAATTTATTCTCACTAATGGTATTATTCGCATAAATTTCCACCTCTCCCCCCATTCTCCGGAGAGAAAAGCACCAACAAGCTGTTCAATTCATCAATAATTCACAGCGAATTTCTGTGCTTTAGGTAGTAATAATAGTGCGCAATGATTATAGTGTGCCCAATTCCAACGGTAAGTTAAGAAAAGATGTTTCAAGATAACCCGCTATTAGCTCAGCTTAAGCAGCAAATCCAAGAAAACCTGCCTAAAAAAGAAGGCTCAATCAAAGCAACCGATAAAGGCTTTGGCTTCCTGGAAGTGGACAGTAAAACCAGCTTCTTCATCCCACCTGCGTACATGAAAAAGTGCATGCACGGCGACAAAGTCGTTGCCATCATCCGCACTGAAAACGAACGTGAAGTCGCAGAACCACAAGAACTGCTAGAACAAGCCGTAACTCGCTTTATTGGTCGAGTAAAAATGTTCAAAGGCAAGCTAAACGTAGCTCCTGATCACCCGCAGCTTAAAAAGCTTTCTCTTAAAGCAAAACTAAAGAAAGGTCTAAAACCTGACGAATTTGCTGAAGGTGACTGGGTTGTCGCGCATCTTATTCGTCACCCACTTAAAGGTGATAACACTTTCTTCGTAGAAATTTCGGAGAAGATTACCGATTCAAACGACAAGATCGCGCCTTGGTGGGTAACGCTTGCTCAGAATGATCTACCAAACTCTGAGCCAGCAGGCATCGAGAACTGGGAACTGAAAGACGACGCCGATCTAGAACGCGTAGACATGACACACGTTCCTTTCGTAACTATCGATGGTGAATCAACCAAAGATATGGACGATGCACTTTACGCGAAGAAAACAGAATCTGGTGATTTCGAACTGACTATCGCAATCGCAGACCCAACAGCGTACATCACACCTGAAGATGATATGGATAAAGTGGCGCGTGAACGTGGCTACACTATCTACTTACCAGGTCGTAACATCCCAATGCTACCTCGTGATCTAGCGGACAACCTATGTTCTCTAATTGAAGGGGAAATCCGCCCTGCTATCTGCTGCACAGTGACAGTAAATAAAGAAGGCGTGATTGGTGATGACATCAACTTCTTTGCAGCGAACATTAAATCACACGCTCGCCTAGCTTACGATCACGTATCAGACTGGTTAGAAAACGGCAGTTCAGACGTATGGCAACCGTCGGAAGAGATCGCGACTATCGTACGCGACCTATTCGACTTCTCTCGCGCTCGTGCTGAATGGCGTGAAAAGAATGCCGTGGTATTCCCAGATCGCCCTGACTACCGCTTCGAGCTAAGCGAAGACAACGACGTTGTTGCAATCCATGCTGACATGCGTCGCAGCGCAAACCGCCTAGTTGAAGAATCTATGATCACGGCAAACATCTGTGCGGGTCGTACGCTACGTGAAAAGTTCGAAACGGGTGTATTCAATACGCATGCAGGCTTCAAAGCGGAGAAGATTGAAGAAGTAGTTGAACTGGTAAACCCAGAAGGCGCACTAGAGTTCACTGCTGAATCTATCGCGACACTAGAAGGCTTCGCTGCGCTTCGCCGTTGGTTGGGTAAGCAAGAGACTTCTTACCTAGATAACCGTATCCGTAAGTTCCAAACGTACAGCGAAGTGGGCAATCAACCTCTTCCTCACTACGCAATGGGTCTTGATATCTACGCAACTTGGACTTCACCAATTCGTAAATACGGTGACATGATCAACCACCGCATGCTGAAAGCTGTGATTTTGAACAAAGAACCGGTTCAAAAGCCAGACGATGAAGTGGGCGAAGAGCTAGCTCTACACCGTAAACACCACAAAATTGCCGAGCGAAACGTGTCTGATTGGCTATACGCACGCACTCTTGCAGACGAGCCGAACAAGCAAACGTGTTTCACAGGTGAGATTTTCGATATTAATCGTGCCGGAGCACGTGTTCGACTTCTCGAAAATGGCGCAGCAGCCTTTATTCCTGGTAGCTTGATTCTTGATAATAAAGAAAGAATTGAGTGTAACGGCGACAACGGTACCATTTCTATCGATAAAGAAGTGGTATACAAGTTAGGTGATACATTGGAAATCGTTCTAGCAGACGTGAACCAAGAGAACCGTAGCATCGTTGCAAAGCCGACCCAGGTATTCGCTGATAAACCAGCGCCACAAACAGAAGAAACTGTGAGTGAATAATACCGATTGAAGTTTAAAGGCGCTCAATGGAGCGCCTTTTTTATATGTCATGCAAAAAGATAAGAACGAATATGCCGAACATTGAGATCATTCGCTTTAATCACTTCACTGCCCGCAAAAGTGAACGCTACACCGCCACTCACAATGGCTTATATGTTGTTGAAGAAGGCTCACTCATCATTAACCAACCAAGTGGTGAGCAAATTGAATTAAATGCAGGAGACTTCACTCTATATAATTCTGCAGACCTACGCAGTGCTGAAGCTAAGCCCGGAGTGTTTAAAGCACTCGCGCTTGTGTTTGATATTGGCTTGTTTAGCGAGTTTAAATCTGCGCATCCAGGCGTACAGTCAGAGACAGAAGAGCGTCGCTTCTACCCTTTCTCTTCAGAAAGCCAATCATCAATTGTAAAGCTTAAAGACACGTTAATTCAGTTAGCAGACAATAAAGCGCCGCAATACGCCCAGGGTCATATTGCGCTTTCCTTGTTATCACTGATGGTTGAAGTACAGCCGGACATCTTATCGATCATTGATGACGCAAGCAGTCTCACTGCCTCTCAGAAGGCGATTAAGTACATTGAAAAGAACATCGAGAAAGACATCACGTTGGAAGCGCTAGCAACACACATGAGCATGTCTATCGCGACATTGAAACGCAGACTGGCAGCAGAAAACCTTTCGTTCTCGCACATTTTGAAGGTGAAACGCATCAATCACGCAGCAACACAACTGCGAGTGTCACAAAAGTCGATTACTCAAATTGCATTTGAATCCGGCTTTAAGAGCGCCGCACACTTTAGTACTGCGTTTAAATCGATTTATAGCATTACACCAAAAGAATTTCGTAGCCAAATCGCAAAGTAACGCTTGATATGTTACGCATTAGCAGATAGAGAAATCTGTTAATCCCAGAAACACGCTTGAGGATCGCTTTCTAATTCGGCGAGAAGCACCTCAAGCGTCTCACTACTTGGTAGCTTTTCATAAGGCACCCACATCAACTCCTCTCCACGATATGTAGGCACATAGAAACACCAAAGTTGAGTGTTGGCATCAAATAGAATTTTAGCGATGGGAGACGTGTATTCACTGTGTTGTGAATCAAGTAAGAAGTGTGCGTGATAAAGCTCTACACCGTTCTCTATGGGCTCGTATAAACACTTCCCTATCGCTTCTACTGGCAAATTGACATTACGCCTAGCGCAGAGCGTTTGAACCAACTTGTGCAAGCGACTGGTCGCCATTTGAGACACGGACATGAGCGTACTCCTGATATGTTGTTCTTAGTATATACCCAAGTGCCTGAGAGAGGCAGAAATCACCATCGGGGCATGCGCCCGCTCAAACCTAGAATAACACCCCATCTGATGCCGAAAAGCTAACTGTGTCACCTCTTTCGTTTCAAATCAGTAAAATCCACTCATCCTACATTACTGATAGTTATCAACTTAAAGTGAGTGCAATCGATCTTTCGCTATGGATATCAACGACCATTCACAAAAGTGTAACCTGAACGAAATATGATGAGCGCTGCTTTATACCGTATTTGGAGTTAAATATGTTACGTCTTTCTGTGGCGACCTTACTAGCCATGGCTTTGTCTCTTCCTTCTGCTATGGCAAAAGAAGTCAACATTTCAGGTTCTACCTCTGTGGCACGCGTAATGGATGTACTGGCTGAAGAATATAATAAAACGCACCCTGACGATTACATTGCAGTACAGGGCATTGGATCAAGCGCTGGTATCACTATGGTGAACAAGGGCGTGGTTGAAATTGGAATGAGCTCACGTTATCTAACAGAAAGCGAGAAAGGCGAAGATCTCAACGTATTCCCTATCGCTTATGATGGTCTTGCTGTTGTCGTTAACCGCACTAACTCTGTAACTAACCTTTCGGAACAACAACTGTTTAATATCTACAAAGGTAAAATCGACAACTGGAAACAGGTGGGTGGATCAGACCAACCTATCGCCGTTGTAACGCGTGAAGCCTCTTCTGGCTCTCGTTACAGCTTTGAAAGCTTGCTAGGTCTCACTAAGATCATCAACGACCGTTTGGTATCAGACATCAATCCGAACAACTTGGTGGTAAACAGCAACAGTATGGTAAAAACCATTGTGAACCATAACCCACACGCTATTGGTTTTATCTCGGTAGGCTCGGTTGATCGCTCTGTAAAAGCCATTCAGTTTGAAGGTACAGACCCAACCGCAACTAACATCGCTAACCACAGCTACAAACTCGCTCGTCCATTCTTAGTTTTGTACAAAGTGGATGGTTTAGATAAAGCGGGTAAAGACTTCGTGAAGTTCCTGAAATCGGAGCAAGGTCAAAAAGCGATTGCAGATTACGGCTACACCCCAGTAAAAAGCTTTAATCAATAAAACGCAGACACAAAAAAAGAGAGCCAATTTCGGCTCTCTTTTTCGTTTGAATCTTTGAATTCGATTAGAAGTGCAATTGAATCACTGAAACAACTACAGCACCAGGTCGACGTACGCCTTCAATTTCTACTTTGATTTCACGCTCAATCTCAAGACCTTTCTTAATTGGCGTAATTTTAGTTAGCGTACTTGATGCACGTACGTTGTTGCCCGCTTTTACTGGGTAAGGGAAACGTACTTGGTTCAAACCTAGGTTCACCACTAGTTTTGCTGTTGGGAACATTGGTTTTTCTGGATCCACAGAATCTGTCAACTTAGGCAACAGCGCTAGCGTTAGGAAGCCATGTGCAATCGTTGTTTTGAATGGAGATTCAGAAGCCGCACGCTCTGGATCTGTATGAATCCATTGCATATCTTCGGTTACAGAACCAAATTGATTAATGCGCTCTTGAGATACGTGAACCCAATCACCTACATGGATCACTTCACCCACCTTCTCGCTTAGCTCATTAAATAGAACTTGCGCTTCAGGCTTTAGCACGATTGGCTCAGGTTGAGGGATCACCTCTTCGTTCACCGCTGGTTGCTGGTGATCGCGAACTTTAGAAAATAGGAAGCTGCTTTGTGCTCGACCTAAGAAGTCACTCCAGTAATCGCGTAGCGTTGGAGACATCCAATTCATAAACTCTGATTGGTGAGCAGAAATCGCACCAACTTTGTCTTTAAATAGATTCGTGACTTTCATAAAAACCCTTAGATAAATTCAGCACAACTGGCTATACCAGTTAATTTTGAATTAGTTCACAATATGTTGCAAACACTTTCGGGCGAACACATGTTTACTCAAAGTCATTTTATTCTTACTTTTCATAAAGATATCAATAAAACACTATTTTATTAAGTAACTACAACATAAAGTAAATACTCTACAAAATACTGTAACAAGCGCCCTTTTGAGCATTCCATCAGACTTCATCCGTCTATAGGTGTGACCACAAAACAAGCAAACAGTTCTTTTTCATTAAAACAATGCTTTACAACGTTTATGCCTCCCCCTATTATACGTCCCGCAACGGAGAGATGGCTGAGTGGTTGAAAGCACCGGTCTTGAAAACCGGCATACGTTAATAGCGTATCTAGGGTTCAAATCCCTATCTCTCCGCCATATTAAGAAAGCTCGTTGAGAAATCAACGAGCTTTCGTCGTTTTAGCATTTGGAAAATTACGGGATTTCTATATCCCTAGTCGTGTGCGCCCCCAGCACTCCGCCACATTCCAGTAAAAAGCCCGCTAAGAGATTAGCGGGCTTTTTCGTATTTCAGTGATTTAAAGGGATTAAACTAAATCCCTCCTTGAATGCAAACCCAAACTAGGCGTCCCCGAACTCCGGCATATTTGCCGTGTGACTGCTAGGGAAGAGAGTCGAGACTCCCTGCGATTCAGCGATTCATGATCAATATGACTTGCCCACCTGCGTTGATGTTAGAGAGTAGAACTCGCCCATTCAGGTAATTCGCTAGCTCGTAAATAAGTAACATACCAATACCAAAGCCATCTTTGGGTGAAACGTCGTTAACCTTGCCACTATTGAAAGCCTCAATCGTGGCTGGTTCAAAACCATCGCCATCATCACTGATCTTTACAACGTCAACGTTTGGATAAGCCATAAATACAACTTCGATTTCAGAATGACTGTAACGACTCGCGTTCGAGAGAATGTTGAGTAACAATACTTTAAGTACCCTCTTGTCGGTAAATACAAGTTGCTGTGTGTTCACACGTTTGATTTGTCGCTCACATCCCTGAGCCTCTAACGCAAGATCTAAAATAGCTTGAAAACTGATGAACTCTCGTTGTAAAGGGACTTCTTTGTTCAAGATTTTAAGTAGATGTAAGCTCGATTCACACAGAGTATTTAGGCTGTTTACCTGAGCCCCTAAACGATTCACCAAGAAGGTATTGTCCACACCTCCCTCTTCCATCATGTCGCTCGTAAGTTGAATAGCAGAAAGTGGAGTTCGTATATCATGAGGCAGAGCAGCAAAGATCATTTTTTGCCTTGTCATCAAAGAGTCGATAGCTTGTGCCATCTGATGTTGATTATTGATAAGTGTTTTGATCGCCTCCGGACCAACGACATCGGTTCTTGCCTTAAAATCACCTTTGGCATAACGACTCGATAGGTACTGGAGAGACTGAATGCCATTCGTCCACGTTCTCAGTGAAACAACCAGTACCAGTAAAGTGCATAGAATCTGAATTAAGTCTTCAGCCAACTCAACCCACATCAGCTTTTTGATGATGGGATCATTCTGATAAGCGGTACTATTAAAGGTCGCTCGAATATGGCGATCTTGATATTTTCTCGTCAGCGAGTATTCATCTTCATCTACGCGTTGTAGCTCACCAGTCGCGACATCACATTGAAACAACCAAATCGCATCTTTCTGTTCTTCCAAGGGAAGACGAGACTCAAAACCATTCAGAACCAACTCCACACGATGAAAGTTAAACGCCTCTTCTAATGCATTTTTGTAATCTTGAATAAACAGTTTAGATAGACTGGCACTGATTGCATACCCCAACAGCAGTGATGCAAAGATTTGTAGGATAAAAGTTTTCATCTTACAACAACCGGATAGTTCAAATAGAAACCTTTCGTGCGGCGGTTTTTAACCAAGTCTATATCTGGAAGAAACGACGCTAGCTTTTTGCGGATAGAAGAAATTCGCATGTAGACCGAACGATCTTCACAGTGATAAGAAAAGCCATGAATTTGTTCAAATAATTCATGTACTGGAATCGGTCGGCTCTCTTTAGACAGAATTTCTAACAGCTCAAACTCTGAAGGCGTTAAAGGAATCTTTACCTGCTCGTAGAGCAAACATGTCGCCTTTCTTTCAAGTATAAAAGGGCGTTCATCGATACTTAGCACCTCGTGAGAATAGTGCCTCGCTAGTGTGATTTGTCTTTTGATTCGCTCTCGCAAAGCATTAGTGCGTATGGGTTTGGTAATGTAATCATTTGCCCCTAGTGCTAAAGCATTGGTTTCTGTGATTTCATTGTCATTGGCAGTCATCATAATCACTGGGTAGTGATGCCCCTGCTCTCTCAACGACTTGAGTACGCAAAGCCCCGACGTATGAGGGAGTTGAATATCGAGTAACACTAACTCAGGATTTAATTCCACAATGTGTTCTACGGCATTCTCACCAGACGTAAGGCAACTGACCTCATAGCCCTCTACAGTAGAAAGAAAGTAACACAGCATGTCTCTCAACTGCTGATCATCTTCTACGATAATGACGTTTGGCATGGAATGGTTCTCCAAATTTATCGTTCGGTTAAAACTCAAAAGTCATGACTTAAAGTATATATACCTACGTGACTTCAAGATGAGGATTCAGAGTATTGGCTTGGATACTTTGTTGCCGATTCTTGATTTAGGCTCACTAAACCTTTGAATCATTGCCGCGTCTACAAACCAAGTCATTCTCGCTGAACCTAGCATCTCAAGGTGGCTTGGGTATAAGCCATATTTGTTACTTGTATTGACTAACAGCGGTTGCCGCGCAGTGTATAGAGGTGAGGTTTCACTTTCTTTAAGCGAATGTAAGCACACGACGAAAAAGCGCTCGATATTAAGAGAAGATGCTGAATTAACAGAAAAATTAATTTGAGAGTTTTAAAGAAACTTGGCATTCCTTTGCCAAGTAACCAACAGAAGAGTAAAAACTAGATGTGTTGTTTCGCGATGTTGATCGCTGCTTCTAGATCTGGAATGGTCGTTAGTTCAGGAACGCGTTGTACGAATAATATTTTATTGTCTTTATCCGTGACTACAATGCTTCGGGTTAGCAAACCTAGCTCTTTAATTTGAGAGCCCGTTTTTAAACCAAACTCATGCTCAGCCGCGTCTGAAAGGTAAGTGGCATTCTTAAGAGAATGGGCTTTTATAAAGCGTTGCTGAGCAAAAGGCGTATCAGCACTCACTGCATAAAACTCAATACCCTGAAGCTCACTTTGGTGCGCAGAGATGTATTTTGACAACTCTAGTGCTTGTTGAACGCAAACTGGTGTATCGACAGAAGCAAGCACGCTATAAATCTTAACTTTGTCAGATTTAGCACTGGTATCGTATGAATTCAGTTCTGACGTCAGTAAAGTAGCGGAAGGCATATATTGCCCAACTTTTACTGACTCACCAATCAGGTTGAATGTGTTCTCTTTCTCAAGTGTGACAATCTCACCTGCCCCCAACTTTGCGTGGTCAGTGCTTGTCATAAATTGAGCCAACGCGGAACCAGAAGCTAAAGCGGTAAGTAATAATGTAGCCAATTTCATCCTAGTACCCCAAAGCCTTCATCACTGCGTCGTAGTTTGGTTCCTCAGTGATTTCTTTAACCAACTCGCTATAAAGTACGGCTCCCGACTCATCAATGACGACAACCGCACGAGATGCCAAACCTTTAAGGGCACCTTCGCTAATGTTCACGCCGTAGCTCTGAGTGAACGAAGGGGAGCGGAAGAAAGAAGCAGTTTGCGCAATATCGATGCCTTCCGCACCACAAAAACGCCCTGTTGCAAAAGGTAAATCCGCTGAGATGTTAAGAATCTCAATTTCCTTTTTCGCTAACTTCTGGTTAAAAGTACGAACACTAGTCGCACATACTGGTGTATCAATACTCGGGAAAATATTGAGTACAACTTTTTTACCGCTTAAGCTTTCTAACGGAAAATCGTTAAGTTCTGCTGAGCATAAAGTAAAGCTAGGCGCTTTCTGACCGACTTGCGGGAAAGAGCCTGTGATACGAACTGGATTTCCTTGAAAAGTTACCGACATGATTTCCTCTTTACGTATTTAATAATTGTAATTATGTGAGCGATATTTTTATCGCGGAGAAATAATACTCTCGTTCAAAACAAATCAAACTAAGCAAATGTAAGTGATAGACTAACTATTAGATTGAATCTGTGGGTTTAGGGCACGACCCTTTAATTCCAACTTGGTTAATAGAACACCAATGAGCAATGGAATTAACATGAATAAAGAATGGTCCGATATTACTTTACCGGTCATATGAGCGTTGATAGAAAGGGCTACTAAAGGAAATATTAGAAAACACAGTGAAGCGACGAAAGGAGAAGATACTTTACCTAGTTTAAAGTAAGCCACAATACCACCGACACTTGCAAACACGCCAAGGTAGCCAACAGCCAACATAGATTGGGTAGAAAACACCAAGGTATTTGGCTTTTCAAACAGGAATGAGCTGATTAAAAGCAGCAGCGCAGCAATAAAACTTGGTGTGGCGTTGTAGGTAATGACTTGGATATCAGCACAATACTTTTGCACCACCACATACATCACTGCATGAATCAGTACCGCAGTGATCAGCGCAACGGAACCAAGAATGATTGTCTCTCCTCCGATAGCAAGTTCATTCGACAAAATCACACACAAACTCACAACTGCTGCAAATACACCAAATATCTGATGCGCTGCTAAGCGAAGCCCAAGAAATATCATTGATGTCATCATGACCGCAATAGGCATGTTGGCAAAGATAATAGAAGCTAATCCAGATGAGATAAACATCTCGCCCGCAATCATTAAGGTAAATGGGATAGCAAAATAAAAAACAGAGACCACAATAACCCAGTGTTCTTTACCTCTTGGAAATAACAATGGTTGGTTTAATAGCCTAGCCAAGAAAATTAGAATGGGGCAAGCAATAAGAAAGCGCATTCCCGTCGCAAATAAAGGAGGAATCGTCGATACGGCTACTTCCATAGCAAACCAGGTCGTACCCCAAATTATGCAAACCGAAAAAAACAATAATATTGTTAATTTGTTTTTGAACATCTTGAAACTCGTTATATAAACTTGAAAAGAAATTTTCGTCACTAAATATCGCCGCTTATCTAGGAGAACTTAGGTAACGTTTATCAGAACTGTCAGGTTTAAGGAGCACATTAGCGTCCACGTTGGCTCCCAAGTTCCGAATGAGGGTCACCATAGTGATAACATTTTTAACATTCAATCCGGGGTGTGTAAGTGCGGGTAAGGAATTGTCAGCCTCAATACTCAACAAGACTAATAATACGCATCTACTTTTGAGGTCACATTTCCCCCAATAAACGGGCTTTTCTCGTAGCAAAACATTGGCATTAGAAAGAGTAAGCTTGGTATAACAAACAAAACGACAATAAATCATGGAAGAAATACACAATGCCGATTCAATTTCATCAGCTTACTGCAAAGGAAAACACTTCTACTCTCTCTATCGACGATTGGCAGATTGACGCCGGACAATCTTGGGGAATTTTTAGCTCTGAAGGCGATATTGGCTCAATGCTTGGCGACCTACTGTGCGGAGAAATCAAGCCAGAAACAGGCGAATTGAAGCTCGAAGGTTATCATATCGCACAGGTATCTCTTTCTGAACAGCAAAGGTTGTTGGAGTTAGAGATCGAAAAAGACGATACAGACTTTCTTGATCGTATTGACCAAGGTAGTTCAGTTTATCGATTGATTTTTGAGATCAGCCAAGATGACAACTTAACTCGAGCACTCATTGAAGACCTCGACCTATCTCATTTAACCGAAAGCGGATTTCGAGTGCTTTCAACGGGTGAAACACGACGAGTAATGCTTGCTAGAGCGCTTGCAGCAAAGCCTGACTTGGTGTTGTTAGATAACCCATTCACTGGTTTAGACGTCGCGCACCGTGCTTCACTAGCGGCTTATCTTCAAACATTGTCTCAATCAGTACAAATGCTGATTACCTTCTCCCGTGAATCTGACATGCCTGACTGGATAGAACGCATTGCGCTGTTCAACGGAGGCAAACTTGACAGCACCATGGACAAACAAAGTTGGGATCTGCACCCTATCATCGCGCAAATAAAATCCCAGTCCGAGAAGCAAAGCGAAGATATGATGACGTTGATTCGCCAACACCAGCATTCAACGCACTTCGATAACCCAATCTTCGAGCTAAAAAACGGTAAGGTGGAATACACCGAAAAGACCATTTTTACTGATTTAAACTGGCGTATAGATAAAGGTCAGCATTGGCAAGTAAAGGGACCAAATGGCTGCGGTAAAAGCACGTTGTTAGGGCTGATATTTGGCGACCATCCACAATGCTATAGCAACGATATCCATATCTTTGGTAAGAAGCGTGGCACCGGAGAAACTATTTGGGAAATCAAACAACACATTGGCATGGTTTCTTCGGCGTTACATCTTCAGTACCGAGTCAACTGCAGTGCCTTGGAGGTGATTCTGTCCGGCTTCTATGACTCAATAGGTCTTTATTCACAACCAAGTAAAAAAGAAATCAGCATAGCCAAAGAATGGCTAACGATTCTCCACATGACGCAGTATGAGAAAACGTCGTTTAAACAATTGGAATACGGACAACAACGCTTACTTTTGATTGCTAGAGCGATTGTAAAACAGCCTACCCTGCTGATTTTGGACGAACCCTACCAAGGTCTGGACTACTTAGGACGAGTGCTAGTAAAGAACACCTTAGAGCTGATCGCCAAAGAGCACCTAAGCCAGCTTCTCTACGTTTCCCATTATCAAGAAGATGGCTTAGACAGCATTCAGAATTATCTCGAGTTTAAGTTTGATCAAAGGGCTCAATGTTACAAAGGGCACATCGAATAAGACGCCTACTTCGCATTGCTGACCACTTCTGCGTAAGGGAGTGGTTTGGCATACAAGTACCCTTGATGAAGGGTTACGCCCAGCGATCTTAAGTGGGCAGCTTGTTCCTCTGTTTCTACCCCTTCAGCAATAAGATCTACGTTCAGATCACCCGCAAGCCTTACGATAGCGTTGAGCACTGTCGAGTTCACGCTATCGATGCCAATAGTATCAATAAAACACTTATCTATTTTTAAATAGTCTACCTTCATATGCTGAAGGACTGCTAAGGCTGTCTGACCAGTACCAAAATCATCTATCAGGACTGGTATACCATGCACTCGCAGCGCAGCAATGTGTTTTCTCGCACTGTCATCAATCAACTGCCTTTCAGTGATTTCTATACTCAATTCGACATTGTTTGTTTTGAGCTTGCGATGAATATTCTCGATCTTTCTTATTACCTGGGAACCAACGAGGTATCCAGGAGGCACATTCACTCCCAAATGAATTGGCGTTTCAAACTTAGCTTTAGAGAAATCGTTCGACACTTTTTCGAGAACGTAATCGGTCAGCGATTCGACTAACCCATTGCTTTCTGCCGCAGGAATGAACTCATCGGGTGATATAAAGCCTCTTAATTTGTGAGGCCAACGAATCAACGCTTCATAACCAAATGCATGCCCTGTTGTCGCGTCATATTGTGGTTGGTAATAAAGCAAAAGATCTTGGCGTTTTAATGCCTTTCTTAGTTCGGAAACCAGACTACGTTGTGGGTCAACAAAACGATGAATAACGACAATGAGTAAGTAGAACACCAACAAAATAGGTACCGCAGAGATTGCGTAGGAAAGCAGTTTTTGATCGACATAGATATCACTCGCCTCTATCAGTGCGTCGTAATTAAACTCGTTTGAATGGGCTAATGACACCGCATTCTGTCCGTGCTTTGAAGCGTTTTTAGATGCCGACGCTCCGCCAACAAACATCGCAGACCGCTTCAGACGTACATCGTTACGATAACCAACAGTGACGCCAAAATAATCGCGATCAACGACAGTAATCGCTTTATATTCAGGACGCTTTTCACTTTTGGTGATCAGAAAAAGAACCTGTTCTTCGTAACCTTTAAGATGACCGAAAGACAATTGCCCGTTGCTATAAATATGCGTGTAATCGGTCAAAGGTCGAGACATCGCACCTTGTTTTGACGAGCACACTATTTGATCCCCCTTCACAATGAGCATTTCATCAATGTCACGTTCGAACATCAGGTTCTGTTGCAGGGCTTCACAACGCTCAGGGTTAATCAGTGCCGTCCTATTTTCGGTCTTGATCTGAGAGAGGATCTCGTCCGCCACTTGGACATTTTTATCCAATATATGATCGAGGTTTCTCTGAATGCTTTGGTTTGCTAAATAAAACACCTCCGCAACAATCAATGGCAGCGGGAGCATGTAGATAACGGCTTTTTTCAAAAGCTCTTTATTTATCATCAAAAAGATGCCTTTTTTCAATCAGAATTAGTAATATCAAACGATTACTCTTCATTTATCAGCAAGTTAGAAACAACGTTTCATTCACTCCACTGAAAGCACTTCCACTGATTGAGTATGGTTAACAAGACTCAAAGTGGCAAATATAACAATAACTTATTGATATGTGGCTCATTTGCGAGACAGAGGTTATCAGGTTTCTTTACTCAGGTACGATGCGTGAAGAGGAATTCACATAAAATTTGCGTTTGGTTGGTCACTCAAAATCTGGTTGGCTTTCGCTATCTCTAAAGAACAGTAACCATCAAACAAGGGCTGCCAATTTACCTCTAAAATATTAATATGCCATTTTCTCACTGTATGAGAATATCCACTTCTAATTATTTTCCTTTTCTCAGCAACTAAGAATTATAGTTGTTGCATACTCATTATCACGTTACAACACACTCATGACGACAAACAAAGCCAACGCTAACCAAGTCAACGAAAAGGCGCTGCAATTGCTAATGCAAGTCGCAGTTAGTCCATTCCCAGTCTCTGCGAAAACACTCAGTGAACAACTGAATGTGCCTTTAAGCAGTCTTTATAGACACTTAAAGCTCCTCAAAGAGTGGAACTTGATAGAGGAAAGCGTGCACGACAAAACATTTGTGGTTGGTCCTGCCGCCTTGCTGTTAATGCACAGCTATGAGACCGCTCAACACGGTTTGGACATGGTAGAAACCATCCTTGCTCGTTTGGTTCAGCAAACCGGCGAAATGGCAGCTTATATGGTGCCATCTGGTTATCGTGCGCTTTGTGTCAGACAAAAAGAGAGTATGCAGGCGCTTCGATGCAGCTACGTCCAGGGTCAAAGTCAACCATTGCTTCGTGGCGCCTCATCTAAGGTGATGCTGGCTTTCATGCCTCAAAGTCGTTGTGAAAAGATCTTACGCCACTTTGGTCAAGATCATCGTCTCAACGAGTGGGAACAGGAACTCAGCACCATTCGTAAGAACGGATACGCTGTCAGTACATCAGAAATCGATCCTGGTGTCTCTGGCATCAGTGCACCAGTCATGAAAGGAAGTAAATTGATTGGCGCCGTCTCGGTCATGGCTCCGGCTCACCGAGTCGAAAAGGATAAGCAGCGTATCATTTTGCATGTGTTGCAGGCAGCGAGGGCGTTGCCGCCAGAAAGGTAATTCATCATGTTGAGCTTTTTCAAACGTTACAAATTTCATCGAGCTGACAAGCCAATTCATCACTACCCTTTTTCATTTATGACGGTATGTGAGCATTTAGCCCCGATGAGCCGCGGAACGTTTGAATTAGCTGATCAAAGCTTAGAAAATGCCAGCGATTGGCTATATCAGCAACATGATCAAGGCTCAGCAGCCAACCTTGGGCACTTTTCCCATCATCAAATCGAGACTGGTGATTTTCAAGAAGCACTGAGCTTATCTCTTTCTCGTCATTCCGTTCCCGTTGTGTTGTCCAATTGCACAGAAGCCGTGCTATCTATGCTGCCCGTTGTCGTTTGTGATGATGACGAAGTGGGCATTATTCACATTGGTCATAAAATGAATTTAAACCCAACACTTGAGCCTCGTGTTGGGTCTGCGTTCCATTTTGCGTTATCCCGTTACCAAAACGTGCGATTGTTCTTTGCAGGCTCTAGTGAGCAAGATACCAAACAAGAAGTATGGGAATATGCAGAAGACCAAGGCTGTGACTGGGTAACCGACCGAGAGTTCTGCTTTCGTCACCGCAACCATCTAAAACAACAAATGGGTAACTACTTAGATCACTGCAATCAAGTGATTGTCTCGATTGATTTGGCATCACTATTAACCAAAAACAGCCTTGATGGAACACCAGCTCTCGATATTCAAATGGTGTTACGCACCATTCGTTTGTGCTTGGTATCTGGCAAAGTAAAAGCCATTCAGTTAGTCGGCGATCGAGATAGACTTGTATACTCAAAACAAACCAAAGCGATCCTTGAAGAGCTGTACCAAATGGCACCTTTAATTGATCACGCAGCCTAATATCTTTGCCTACTGAAACTGAGAGCCAATGACCATTCGTTGGCTCTGCTGCACTTCGTACAAAAATCACCCTTTCTTATTATTTTTTAACAATTTATTACGTCAAAAGTGCGACACAGTTCAGCTCCACATCTTGAACTAAGATCACATTCAAGTTTTAATACTCATCATATGAACTTGGAACAACATACGAAATAAAAA
Organism: Vibrio sp. MM46; assembly: GCF_027587135.1. Lineage (NCBI taxonomy): Bacteria > Pseudomonadati > Pseudomonadota > Gammaproteobacteria > Vibrionales > Vibrionaceae > Vibrio > Vibrio sp. MM46. Next base: position 73,778 of record NZ_JAPPTO010000020.1, on the reverse strand, counting down.
ATAACCACAGTTCAATAAGTAAGCGTTAAATAAAAAATAGTACAAGTCGTTGAATCATTCTCTGTGAGTCCATTGCTCACTCTCGCTTGGTGCCATTAAGTTCCACTAAATTTAGGACACTTGATGATGCGCTTTATTAGCATTTTAAGTACAGCATTACTCTTACCCGCGATGGCTGAGGCAAAAGTTTATGATCTTGCCGATATTCCCACGTTGAACGAAATTTGTGCGGGTGATGGATTCACAGTGCAAGGAAACCTCTACACCTGCTCTAGTTCCATTAGCATCCCTGAAGGTGCTCACATCACCAACTCAAATCCTACCCCTCAAACTGCAACGATCGTTGCTTACGGCAATGTTGAGCTCAAAGGGAAAAACAATATTGGCTCTGAAGCAACGCCCATTAATATCAAGACCGAAGGTGGGGACTTTGAGATCATCGTCGAAAATACTGGAGAACCAAGCAAGATAGTCGGTAATTTAACCTCGCATGGTCTGCTTTCTATCAAAGACACGATTGTTTTTGGTCATGTCAAAAGTGCAGGTGGCAGTATTTTAATCAAAGGACGATCCAACTTTGTGTTTGGCGACATTCATGCTCTTCGAAAAGTAGAACTTGAACAAACTCAGGTAGATGGTGACGTCTATGCCGATTCTTCGAGCTCGAACATGTTAGACACATCTCTATTGGCGAAAGACAGCGTGGTCAATGGCAACCTGAAGAGCGCCGGCAATATCAAGCTAGTTCAAGCAAAAGTCTGCGGAGATTTAAACTCAGAAGGTCAACACATCTTTTCAGAAGGCGGTCGGAGCCAAATTGTTGGCAATACGAGTGCATTTGCAACAGTCGACTTTAAGAATATCGATATCTTTGGTACCAACAACCTAACCAATAGCGTTAAAGGTAACAAAGTCACCATCGATGCCATAAGTAACGTTTACGCACCTAAATTAGCAATAAACTCATTTCAAAAAGCCACGCTGCAAGATACCTCAATATGTGGCTTTGTTTACTCTGCAGTTGCGATTGATACGGTTCCTGCAAACTACTGCGGCTTTGACGATGCAGATTGTACATACAGCAACCAAGTATCAAAGTTGTGTCCGATACCAGAAGAGATACCAATCTGCGATATTACACCACCAACTGATGACGATTATGACCTTATCGTCTCACCGACAGATGATATGGCATTAATGTGCGGTGACGATTTACCGGTTTTTACCGTAAAAACAACAAACAAAGGGGAAGCTGCGAGTGCAAAAGTTGTCGCTGCGCTATCTGATCCAAAATTGTTTTCGCTGCAAATGGTCGAAGGCAAAACCGAAGTTGACGAAAACACCTTTATTTCAAACGATGAAGGAACACTGATCATTAAGGTCATCCCGAAAGACATAGACTCAATCGCACTGGATGCAAGCTATAGCCTAACCTTCTCTCTGCTCGACGACACTAACAAAACTCAAGACGTAAAGTTCATGTTTACGCCTTTCATGTTTGAAGCTTACTCAGTCATGTCTGGGGAGTCTCTGGATGATATCAAAGTCATTGCAGGTAAGGAGAAAGATGTACACATGAGATTGCTCGCGTGTACCTCTGGAGATCAACCCGTTATCGCTTCCAATTACAATGGGTCACCCACAGTTAATCCAACAATTACACAACCTAAAAGTGGCAAGTTCGGTGATTTTAAGCTTTTAAACGACTTTAAGAATGGTGAATCAGAAGAGTCGAAGTTGAAAACCTATGAATCAGGGCAATTTAGAGTCGAATTATCGGATAGTTTTCAATGCGCTGATTATAAAGACTGTCCAAGTAGTGGCTCAGTCCTAGTCACAGGGCATTTCAACGTTAGTTCTCGTCCTTGGACTTTGGCTATCTGTGACGGCTCTACCCCACTTGCCTCAGGCACATCAGAAAGTGGAGAGGGTTTCATCGCGGCGGGAGACTACTTTTCTCTTTCAGTAAAACCCATCGTTTGGCAAAACAAGGCGCAGCATACGGATGAAGTAAATACCTCGAATTACTGTAACGCCAGAGTAACGAGTAACTTTATGATGGAGGATGCTCCTGCGGCCAGCATCGTCCTTACCAGTTCACAGCAAACACCAAAGGCAACTGCCGAACAGACTCATACCTTACTGCGCAGTTCAAATACCCTAAAACTGAGCCATACCGAGAGTAAAAACTCACGCTATTACTTCTCTCAGCTAGTTTGGGACGAAGTCGGCAGCTTAAAAATTAAAGCGCAGCTCGATACTACCTATCTGGGAATGACAGTGAACACAGGCTACCGAAATATCGGTCGCTTCTATGCCAAATACTTCGAGGCAAAAGATGCAGAATGGCAATACCCTGAGAAGCAAGACTTCATCTATATGAACCAGCCATTTGAGCAAGTTACCTATGATGTTGTGGCCCTTAACGCCAAGGAGAAAAACATCGAAAACTACGTGCATTTTAATCCTGCTTTGCGCGAGAGTTTTTACCTTGGGGAACTCAGTGACTATGCGAACCGATTTATTCCACCAGCAGCAAACAGCGCGGTATGGAACCTAGAGGCAGGAGCAAGCGTTGGAACTTTCACTATTGTTAAACCAGCAAACCATGCGACTTGCGAGAACAGTCCTTGCTGGAAGAAAGATGAAACCGATGGACGCTATCCAGACGGACCATTCAACAAAGTAAAAGACAATACAACAACCAAGACAAAAATAGGTTTGGCTTTCATCAAGCCAGTCGACGAAATTCACTTCATTGACGGCACTCATATTCTGAAAGAGCAGCCAGATATTCGCTTTGGTAGACTCAACTTTAAAGATGTCGGGGGCAACCAAGGCATGACCATAAAAGTCCCACTGGATGTCGAAGTTTGGCACAACGGACGCTTTGTTACCCATTTTGACGACAGCGCGACCACGGCAAATGGACAGCATCATTCACGCACGCCAATTTGGTCCAACTCTGCTCCTGACAACACTAAGTTATCTGGTGAAGGCACCATGCTGGCTGGCAGAACCTACGATATCGTAGCCAGCCAAGTCGATTCCGCACGAGAGCAAGTTCGATTCCACTTAGACTTAAGCGACAAGGGAAACAACTTACCTTGGCTTAAATACAATTGGGATAAGAAGAGCAAAGCCGAAGACAACCCACCCACTGTGGTCACCTTCGGGATTCATAGAGGGAATGACCGCATTATCTACCGCGGAGAACCGAACTTCATTGGTATGAATTAAACCGTTTGTATTTCCCCAGATCACCGAGGTGATGGTTAGGTATCGTAAGTATAAACACAAACAAAAACGCCCCTCGTCATGAGGGGCGTTTTTTATATTCTGAAGTTAGTTAGAAGAGCGACGTGCTTTCAAACGTTTTACCATTGCTAGGCGACGTTCAGCTGAACCTTGGTCTGTTGCCGATTGGTTCGGGTTGTTACGACGACCTTGGCGGTTCTTGAAAGCTGGTTTTGAGTTTAGCTTCTCAATGTACGTTTCACGTTGTTTTGGTTCGTAACCTGCAAGTTCGATACGGCGAATACGCTGTTGAATAAGGTTTTCAACCTGTACTACCGTTAGCTCTTCTTCGCGGTTAACAAACGAAACGGCGTGACCTTGCTTACCAGCACGACCTGTACGACCGATGCGATGAACGTAATCTTCCGCTAGGAATGGCATATCGTAGTTCACAACGTGTGGTAGATCTTCAATATCCAAACCACGCGCTGCAACATCCGTTGCGACCATTACACGAGCTTTGCCCGTTTTGAATTCTTCTAGCGCACGACGACGAGCACTTTGCGCACGGTCACCATGACAAACAACCGCTTTAATGCCATCAAGCTTAAGCTCTTTTACTACATCGTTCGCTGTTTCTTTGTAGTTCACGAACACCAATACTTGCTTCCAGTTTTTACGACCAATTAACTCAGAAAGCAGTTCTGTTTTACGTTCTTGATCCACTGGGTAAAGGACGTGCGCAACCGTCTGTGCAGTCGTGTTCGCACGCTCTACTTCGATACGTTTTGGCTTGCGCAGAATGTCTCTCGCCAATAGGTTTAGCTGGCTAGACGTCGTTGCTGAGAACATCATGATTTGTGGGTCAGTATCCACATCCAGCATGATCTTACGTACCGCATGGATAAAGCCCATGTCCAAGATACGGTCTGCTTCATCAAACACAAGAAACTCGATGTTCGCCACTGACACATTACCTTGTTCAATGTGCTCTTCAAGACGACCTGGCGTCGCCACTAGAATGTCAACACCGCGCTCTAATACAGAAATTTGAGAAGACATCTTGCGACCACCAAAGATTGCAGCAACCGATAGCTCAGTATACTTAGTGTACGCTTTGATGTTATCTGCGATTTGCTCTGCTAGCTCGCGAGTTGGAGCCATGATAAGCGCACGTGCCGTTTTACGAGATGCACTACGACCAGATTCCAACAACTGTTGAATCATAGGTAGCGAGAACGCGGCCGTTTTGCCCGTACCCGTCTGTGCAGTGGCAAAAATATCATGACCTTTACGAGCCATTGGAATCGCCTTCTGTTGAATTGGCGTTAACTTCTCATAACCGCATTCTGCCAGTGCTTTTACCACTTCTGGCGCAAAACCTTGAGATGAAAATGACATTGAGCGTATTCCTTAAACAAATCACTAAATAGCTTTAAAAATTTTAGCGGTGCACTATACCCGAATTCGAGTGATTTATCTCACTTTTCTCATGCGTTCACGTAAAAACTCATGGAATCACGCGAGTTTCGATTCGGTACTCTTTATTTTATGCCCAACTTTCGTTTACTGAATGAAGAAATAACGATTTTTCCCCGATTTCTTCGCTTCATACATCGCCATATCGGCTTGGTGCATGAGGTCATCAAACGTGCATTCCGGCTCGCAGGAATAGCAGCCACCTATTGAACTGGTCACTTGATGGAACTTGCCTTCTACCACTTCGATTGGGTCTTGAATTAAATGAATAAGAGACGCCGCGTAATGCTCAGGGTTTTCCATATGTTCGGTATTGCTCAAAAGGATGGCGAACTCATCGCCACCTAAGCGAGCGAGCAACGCTCTAGAACCGAATACGCGACGCATTACCGATGCAATGTGAACCAGTGTTTTGTCCCCTGCAGCATGCCCATATTCATCATTAATGAACTTAAAGCCATCCAAATCGAGATAGATCAAACACGCCTTTTTGCCCTCTTTAAAACAACGCGCTAGGGTTAGCGTCGCTTGTTCTTGAAACGCAGCGCGGTTCACTAATCCTGTTAAGCTATCGTGGTGTGCAAGGTAATGAATGCGTTGATTATCGGAGAAAGCACGTAGCTGGAATCGAGCGATAAAATACGCCAGAGCGACAGCCAAAACCATACCCACTTGCATTAACCATTGACGTTCGTAAATGCCACTACTGATCTCTTTGCGTTTCGCAAAATCAACATAAGACACCAACTTCCATGCTGTTGAGCTGTTTTCGCTCACATGGTAATTCTGGAAACAATAGGGGTTAATTCTGTCCACAGCGCCAACAGACTCTATGGTCATGATGCCATGTTCAGTCTCAATCTGACCGGATTGCGTTTGCTTGATTTGAGCAGCTAATTCAGGGTAAGCATTGTAGACGGTCTCTTGTTGCCTATCGGAATACATAAACGCAAATTCTGCGTCTCGGTTTTGCTTGTTAAAAAGGAAATAGCCGTCTTTATTCAAAAGCATGTAGTTAGTACCCATGTCGAGATTGAACAACGCCATACCTTCCATCAAGTACTTGGCTAAGTAGTTAACCACCACGATCCCTCGCTTGTTTCCCTGCTTATCAAATACTGGCGTCGCCAAGCGAATCATTGGTTTGAGAGGAACTTCGATCTGTCCGTGTTCTATATTTAGGTCCAGAGGAGATACATAGATTTTACGGCATCCAAGTTTAAGGGCTTTTGAAAAGTAGTAGCGTTTCGCTTTATTCTGTAATTCTTTCTTAGGTACGACTTCAGAATGACCACCATTAAAGTTGATTCGGATAACTTCATTACCCTGCATATCAAGATAGCGGAGCTGGTCATACACTTCTTTACGTTGACTCACAGCCTCTAGAATCGAATTCAAGCGAGACAATTCAGCACGTTGCGCTTGTTCAGAAGGAAGCTCAAGGGTTTCATAAACTCGTCTCGCTGCCATGATATCCGCCAACAGAGCCGTCTCTCTCACTACCGACCCCATCACCCACTCAATGTACTGTTTCTTGCCTTTTAATAGCGCTTGTTGCTGCACACGAATATTGCTTTTTGCCGCTTCTTCCGATGCTGATTTGTCGTAATGAATGATGGCGCCAAATACGGCAACTAACAAAAAGAAAATCGCGACAAAGCGTAAACAAAAGAACTTCAGTTCCGAGAGGGTAAAGGTAGGATTCAAGAGATCTCCGGTTTCTTATAGCGCGAGAAAACCGGCGATTATAGTGATACGCGTCGCATATATATAGAGCAACGGCGATAATAAATTTCTATCGTCTCAATAACAAGATTCTATCGAAAAAGACCCAAGTCGATACTCAGGTCTTAATTTTGAGCACTTAACGCTCAGTTATCGATGCCACAAAGCTTAAGTAGAATCGCTTCGAGCTGGTCCCATGGCATTAGTTGTGAGTCGATCACCTCAAGACGAGATTCGAAACCTTCTAGGCTCATTTGGTTTACCGACACCACGCCATTTGCCACGTTAAACGCGAAACAACCTTGGTCTGTGTTAACAACCGCTTTAACACGTTCTGCTGTCAGATCCGATAACATGGAGAACAATTGATCAAAATTAAAGTGGTATTCGGCACCAAACAACCAGCCACAGCTGTAATAGCCCTGTCCTTTGTTTTCTTTACGGATGAACGCTTCGCCAGGAGGCAACTGAAATTGTGGCTCTTGATGCGCGTGATCATGATGATGAGCTTCGATATGAGAAGAAGCACTACCGTGCACGCGTTCAATATCCAACACTTCAATAGGAAGATCACCATCATGAATCAGTTTGCTGAACACTTTTGAAGGCGATTGGTCCGTCACCCAATCGTTGAAAACATCAATGTCATGGCTGGTACACAGATCAACTTTGCTGCCAATAACCACATCCGCGCTATCTAGCTGATCGACGAAGTTCTTATTTGATAGGTACTTCTCAACGCTGAGGTTACGAGGGTCCACCAGCGCGATGGTTGCTTTTAAATCAACATACGGCAGGTACTGATCAGAAGTCAGCGTTGCAATGACTTGCTTTGGATGCCCCAAGCCCGTTGGTTCAATAAGAAGACGATCAGGTTTTTGGCGTAACAATGCTGTAATACCAACAGACATCGGCACACCAGCCGTACAACACATACAGCCACCAGGAACTTCTTTGATCATTGCACCCTGGTCAGTCATCATCGCGCCATCGATACCAATCTCGCCGAACTCATTCACTAACACTGCCCAGTTTTCGTTTTCTGGTTTGTTTTTCAATAAGTTCAGAATAGTCGTGGTTTTACCGACGCCAAGAAATCCCGTCAGTATGTTGGTAGGTACTCGATTTGACATGCTTTTCTCCGACAAGCTTGTGCTTTAATGCTTAGCCAAAGTATACGGAGAATGTGACATGCTTCAACGCTTTTTATCTCGGGAGTTTAAGCCCTGATGAAGCGCTTTTGCTTTAGTTTGCTGTGATCGTTCGTAATAACCAAACGCATCTGCATTGCCTACGCCAGATAGATGCATACTGGTATGAATGACACAAGTAAAGAACGCCACAATGGCAACGAGTATAGGAAGCAGTCCGAGAGTGTTTTCGAATTTTAGGGCCGCAATAGCCAAAGCGAAAACAACCGCAGAGGAAAGCGCAATGATCTTACTTCTATTGCTTTTCATGATAGTTCGCCTTTTTTATTGAAACGAGAGAGTAAAATGAATGAGTTAAACTCTTTCATCTGTCACCTCAATGCTACTCCTTTCATAGCCCACAAAATTTGAGCAACTTAACAGATACAAGAACACCGAGTGATGCGCCTAATGGCAGATGCTCGATGATATCTCATCAGCAAATCTGCCCTGCGGTCACGGCGATATCTGATTCATTATCTATGGCTACCTGAGCCAATCGCGCCAACCCTTCAACAATGACGTCCAGTGACATCGTAGGCTGGTTGCCCGAGCTATCTTGTTCTGGCAAAAGTGGGATATGCACAAAACCATGACGTACCGATTTATCGCGTAAATAATGTTGAACACCATAAAAGAGATGATTACATACGAAGGTCCCTGCCGTGTTTGAGACTTGGCATGGAATGTTTTCTTGTTGCAGTGCTCTTGTTATCGCCTTAATCGGTAACGTCGTAAAATAAGCATCCGGACCATCAGGGATCACTGGTTCATCTATCGGTTGATGACCACCATTATCCGGAATACGAAAGTCATCCACATTAATTGCAACGCGCTCAGGAGTAATCGCAGTACGTCCTGCCGCTTGACCAACTGTGATAACAATATCGGGCTGATGCAGTTCTATTGATTCAATCACTGCTTCAATGGATTCATATCGAGTAACAGGCACTTGGCACATTACCACTTCACCCCCATCGAGTTTTCTACCGTTTAAGCGCTTTACGGCCTCTAAGGCAGGGTTGATAGATTCCCCACCAAAGGGTTCAAAACCAGTAATCAAAACTTTCTTCATAGTGGCGGGTCTCATAGTAGTGGTCTTAACGAATTGTTGATGATGAATTTACAACAGCTTAGCTTTAGAACGTGAAGCATTATTACATCGCTTTTCCCACCCACCAAAGATTACGCTGCGCTTCGGATTGAAAATCTGAGATCCACCCTGATTTCACATTGCTTGCTTGAATTCAAACCACGCGCATGCCCCTGCTCCTCGTCTCTTGAGCCATTTGGTTAGTACAAATCCTTTCTTGGTTTCTGTCCGTAACTTAGGTAGAGTACGCGACCATTGAGTATCTACAATTCGAAGAGATTGAATACGATGAACATTGATAATCAAGTTATCGAAACACTAGAAGAGCTTGAAGCCTTCTTACACCTTATTGAAAGTGGCGCACTGGGTCTTGAGGGCGTAACCGGTGTGGCACTTGCGACAACGAACACAGATGGTCGTCCATTTGTGGCAGTATTGGGTGACAAACACCAATTGATCCTAGGTCGTTGGGTTTCTCAGCACGTTTACGATAACGGTAAAGACATCGTTCGTAACGGTCCACAGCGCAAACACTAATCGAATGTTTTTACCTCTAATCTTAGAGGGTTCTAAAACAGTAAAGCTCGCTCAAACAGCGAGCTTTTTTATGTCTATTGTCAGAGATTTAAGGTAATTCCTACAAGCCCTGTTTGGTTTCTAAGCTATTGTTCAAAAATAAAAAATAAGCTTGCCACCAACGACTTAACTCGTGACATTTCGCTGACAAAACTGCGAAAGAAACTCCTAGAATTTATCTCGGAAGCGATTCTAATGTTCGTTTCCGGACACCATCGCAGAGCAGTGTTCCTAGTTGCTCTGTTTGCCTCGTTTAGTCCGCTTGACAGCCTTGGACTAAGCGGGGCTTTTTTCTGGCATCAACGAAAAGATAACGGCTAATTAGCGAACCCAAGTGAGCTCGATTGTTTCTCTTCGTGAGAACATCTCGATATGAGAAGCCACAACAGCCTTCACTTTTACCAACAATTCTTCAGATTCCGCTTCACAGATAACCAAGAGGCACTCCCCTTCCAACCTAAATTCCGTGCTTCCGACAGGAAACGTCACTAAGCCCTTTTCGTCATTCCAAGTCGCAGGTACCTTGCGAGCAAAATGGCGGCATAAAGTGACGAGGTATTTACTCGCATGCTCGCTTTCGATTTTCGTCGTTTCTTTGATCATTGGTTTACACTTCCCTTCATAAACAAATCTCTCTCGCTAGGCTGTACCTTTCGAGCTCTCCAGAATAAAAAATGGCTCTCTGATGAGAGCCAAATAGCTAAGGTTGTTATACCCAAGTGACTTCAAGATGCAGGATTCAGAGCGCTGTCATTGATTCGAGAGTAAGGAAAACAACGCAGTGTAATAGCTAGCTCTTTCCAAGTTGTTTGACGCAGCAATCGGGTCAATGACACGCTCCCAAAGGGCGAGCTGCCTTGGCTTGTATACTTTGTTGCCGATTCTTGATTTAGAATGACTAGATCTTTAAATCGCCGCCGCGTCTACAAACCAAGTCATTCTCGCTGAACCTAGCATCTCGAGGTTACTTGGGTATATTAGAATTGATAAGCCGCCGATAACTTATAGTTACGTCCTGGCTCGTAATCATCCAAAGTAATACCTCGGGCCGTCCCCGAACGAGATGCATGAGACGTATATAGCTCGTCAAAGACGTTATCGATACCAAACGTTACCGATAGACCATCGATGTCAGAAGGCACCCATTGTGCGTACAAGTTATGTACATCGTAGCTGTCTTTCTTAGGTTGACCATCAAACACATTGTCTTCTTCAAGAACAAACATTGAGTTCCAACCGAAGATGGTTTCTAGCGAATCAGATTGGTAATCCAACGTCAGCGAGATGCTGTCACCCATATCAATACTGCGACCATTGCCGCCCGCGACAGGACCACCAGTATCTTTGTTCTCTGTATCTGATTTAGAGTATGACAGTTTGCTACCGAAGCTTTCATAACCATAGAAGGCACTTGCTTCGAAGCCCTTGATTTCCACATCACCCAAATTGTAAATAAGATAAGTTTTCGTAGTACGTTGGTACTCTTCAGCAATGTAGTTATCAATATCAGTTTGGAAGAAGGTTAAATTTGCACCAAATGAATGCGCATCCATGGTTTTGTCAAAGCGCACGCCACCTTGTGTGTTTTGCCCCGTTTCTGGTTTCAAACCATCTTGTAGGTAAGCCACATCTTGGTAAGCGATAAAGGTTTCCATTAATTCTGGACCTTTAAAGAGTGAACGAGAGCTTGCAAATAGCGTCCAGTCTTGTGTTATTGCCCACTCTGCTGCCAGTGCCCATGTCACTTCATCGTAATCGTTGTTACCTGTTTCTGCTTTGCGCTGGTAATCGTCAAAACGCAGACCCGCTGTGATGGAGAGAGCATCAGAAATGAAGAATTGGTCTTCAACGAATAACGCTGTAGAGACCGCGGATTCATCCATGAACTTACTGCTACCGTAGTAACTCTCCGAAGTCTTATCCATGTAATCAAGACCGTACGTCGCACGATGATCAAAATCACCCAATGTCAGCAGTGATTGGAATTTTGCACTCAAACCAAAGTTCTGGTTTTTCGCCGTGTTTTTCGACAAACGATTTGCCGGCCAACGCGGTGCCATTACGGATTCATCACGAACAATTTCAGTCTCGGTGTTGTAAAGTGTTACGTCACCTTGGTGTTGATCGCCGCGCAATTCATAACTAAGAGTGACCGTGTCACGATCATAATCAGTCGGAATCAATAAGTTGTTGGATAGACCATTGTTCGCGCCACCAGACATATCAGGTCGTGGGTTATAATCACCACTGTCACGGTACATGTCGTAAGAGATTTCAATGCGATGGATATCACCAAATTCGTACCCCAATTTCCCTAGGATATTGTAAACGTCACCTTCCGAGCCAAAGGTTTTATTACCATCACCATCTTTAAAGTCATCACGCGTCACATAGTGACCGTAGACCATAGCGTCCACGCTTTCAGACAACAGCCCATAAAGCGTTAAAGAGCCCTGTTGGTTATCATTAGACGCATAACCACCGTAAACACGCGCACCAAAGTTTTCATCGTAACGCAGCAGATCACGTGCATCTTTGGTTTCAAAGTACACCGCCCCACCAAGACCACTTTGAGTTACCGAGTTATTACCCACTTGGATATCCGCTGACTTCAAAATGTCCGGGTTAAGCGTAAGGTTACCAATATGGTGGAACATGTTGGCGTGCTGAGAGGCTCCGTCCAAACGGATATCAAGGTCGGTTTCACCAAGACCGCGAATCGTAATGCGTTGGTTGACAGAGTGCGTACCACCCACATCAACGCCCGGAATATCACGAAGTAAATCCGACATGTGATCGGCTTGCTTGAGCGACATATCGTCAGCAAACATTGATTCGGTGTTGCTGGATACTTTCGTCCCCCACACAACTACCTCTTCGAAGTGAGAGTCTTGATCTTGAGCTAAAGCTGGATGGGCAAGCGCCATCCCCACTGCTAGGCATAGGCTTGAGAGCTTAATTGGTGAGCGAACAGGGCTTTCCATAAACGTCTTCCTAAATATAAATGATAATAATTCTCACGCATGATAGGATCTCAATTCATAAATACAAAGACGAATCACTTATGCAAAATCGCATAGGTGTTATGAGGAAACGTCAAATGGCGGCAGAGACCAAAAAAAGAACTAAAATTGCCAAAGTAGCTCTCACCAAAAAGCTTGAGCAGACGGAAAAACAAATAATTGTTACGCAAGGTCAAAGCAGCCAAACTCAGCTTGCTGAAGGGAAATTTCTCTCCTACCAATACAACGACCAGATCTTTGTCCATGGCGGACGATGCATCGAATTAGTCGATTCCAATATAGTCTCTACTGCCCATTCAGCCCTACTGATTACTATCCTTCTTGAGGGAAAGCTATCTTTTGGCTATGACGATCTTCAATTCGACTTTGACGCTAACAAAGCACCACAAGGTGTGGTTGTTAACCTAGCAAAACCCGCTAACTTCCGCCGCTCACTGATTCAAAATAACAGAATGAATAAGATCAACATTCTTATTAAACCACCTTGGTTAGAATCGAGAATGGCGGGAAATTGTGGACACAAGCGCTTCATTGAAACTCACCAAGCTTTTTACACACTGGAGCTTAATGAGACGTTAATTGAGCTTGCACGCTCTCTCACTCAACGTGAATCTCCGACAAATATGAAAGATCGTATAGAGGTCGAAAGCTTGATTTACCAAGTGCTTTCCCACTCAATCGGGCAAATGCCTGACGATTACTGCGCGGTATGTGAAAAACAGCATCGCTCCGCTGACACTCGCGTAGAAAATGTAGTCAGTTACATAGAAACACATCTCGATGAAGATTTAACCTTAGAGCGTCTAGCAGAAGAGTTTGCAATGAGCGTTTCAAACCTCCAACGACGTTTCAAACAAGCTTTTAACATGACCATTAATGGTTACATCCGCCATCGCCGCTTAGAGATCGCTCGCCAGCATTTGGAACGGGGATTAGTGACTATCACAGAAGCGGCATACGAAGCGGGCTATCATCATCCATCAAACTTTACCAACGCCTTCAAGAAAGTATTTGGTGTTCCCCCACATGAAGTCGTCAACAGCCATTGAGTATACCCAAGTAACCTCGAGATGCTAGGTTCAGCGAGAATGACTTGGTTTGTAGACGCGGCGGCGATTTAAAGATCTAGTCATTCTAAATCAAGAATCGACAACAAAGTATACAAGCCAAGGCAGCTCGCCCTTTGGGAGCGTGTCATTGACCCGATTGCTGCGTCAAACAACTTGGAAAGAGCTGGCTATTACACTGCGTTGTTTTCCTTACTCTCGAATCAATGACAACGCTCTGAATCCTGCATCTTGAAGTCACTTGGGTATATATCCATATAAATTTGCTCTCAAAGCTATTTGGGAAGACAAACACTTGGCGTTATACTCGCGAGAAAGGTTATCTGAAATACAGAGGTCATCATGAATATTGGTGCAGTTGCGAAACTAACGGGGTTGTCTTCTAAATCGATTCGTATGTATGAAGACAAAGGCATCATTTCGTCACCAGCTCGTAGCGATTCAGGTTATCGCGAATATTCTGACAAACACATCCAAGAGCTCAACCTTGTTTCCCGGGCAAAAAACGCGGGATTCTCACTGCAAGAATGCAAAGAATTTGTGCAACTGGCGCATAATCCAAATCGCAAAAGTAGCGAAGTGAAAGCGCGTACGATGGATAAGCTTCATGAAGTGGAGCAAAAAATCGCTCACTTGTTGGAAATTAAAAAGCAATTAGAAGGTTGGGTTTCATCTTGTCCGGGCGATGCCGAGAGCCGATGTCCAATCATTGATGAGCTCACCAAGTAAGCTCATCAACATTTCTATTTCGGTTTACAGGGCTATTGTTCTAGTAAGGTACTGTTTTAACGTAATTCTGTTTTAGTAAATATCGCTTTAATGGTAAGTACACATACGCTTGCCATTAAGCTCAATGATATTAAAAGGTGTCTCGTAGATATCTTCTAACGTGGACGCCTGAATTACCTCATCTACCTTGCCACTGGCAACCACTTTACCCTTCTTCAGAGCAAGGATCTCATCGGAATAACAAGCTGCAAAATTAATATCGTGGATCACCACAACCATAGCTTTATTCATATCGTGCGCAAGACGTTGAACGATTCTCATGATTTGTAGCGAATGCTTGATATCAAGGTTATTCAATGGTTCATCGAGGAAAACATAATCCGTATCTTGGGCTATCACCATCGCAATAAACGCCAACTGTCGTTGACCACCACTCAATTCATCTAAGAACTTATCTTGAATTTCTTTCAGATCTAAGTAGTCAATTGCTTGGTCGATAATCGCATGGTCATCTTTGGACAAGTTGCCTTTTGAATAAGGGAATCGCCCAAACGATACCAATTCTTTTACGGTAAAACGCATCGTAATCGTGTTAGCTTGACGCAATACCGCCAACTTTTTCGCAAGTTCTTTGGTGTCCCAATCTGCAATCTCTTTGCAGTCGATCATGACACTACCACCATCTCGCTCGGTCAATCGTGACGCCATGGACAGCAAGGTACTCTTTCCTGCTCCGTTTGGACCAATAATCGATGTCACCTTCCCTTTCTCAAATTGGGTATCCGCGCCATCAACCACTTTGTTGGAACCAAATGCTTTGGTTAATTTATCTATAACTATCATGTTTATACGACTTTGTTTTTCAGCAGTAGATACAAGAAGTAGATACCACCAATAAAGTTAATCACTACGCTCAGCGTCGTTTCAAATGAAAAGACGTTTTCTATAATCCATTGCCCCGACAATAAGGCACAAATTGCCATCAAAGAACAACCTATTAACAAGGTACGATGCTGGTAAGAGCGGAACATTTCACGGCTCAAGTTTGTCACCAATAAACCAAAGAACATGATTGGTCCGACTAAAGCCGTCGAAATGGCAATGAGAACCGCAGAGAGAATAAAGACGTTGCGCGTCACATTAGGGACATCAACCCCAAGACTCTTAGCATTGTCTTGGTCTAGCC
Source organism: Vibrio sp. MM46 (assembly GCF_027587135.1). NCBI lineage: Bacteria > Pseudomonadati > Pseudomonadota > Gammaproteobacteria > Vibrionales > Vibrionaceae > Vibrio > Vibrio sp. MM46. The sequence continues at coordinate 58,473 of NZ_JAPPTO010000020.1, read as the reverse complement.
AAAAAACATCTAAAGTACGATGCATGCGATACAACAACCAGCAAACGATGAGCAATATTGGTGAACTGAGATACACCAAGTTCACCTTCACATTATTGAAACTCGCGTACAGTTTAGATTGCACAAACGCAAAAGTATTTGGGTCCATAAGAAGGGAAAAGAACACCGCAATGTTGTTAAACAACTGCCCAAAGATCAGCCCAACCAATAGCAAAGTGATGAGATTGCGCCCGCCTTTTGAAAAATAAAACCCAAACAGCAATAGCGAAAATCCCACCATGACCAGCACAGCAATCGAGAAGTTGATGTAGACATTCAGAACGAGAGCGCTTAAACCACCAAACAACAAAACAATCAGCACTTGCGTTAACACATACAACGCATCAAACCCCATGATGCTTGGAGTAAGAATCCGGTTGTGGGTAATGGTTTGGAACACCAACGAAGATTGAGCAATCGCAATACCCGCCAATACCATAGCTAACACTTTAGGCACACGTCGCGACAAAAAGTACTGGTAGTTATCTGCTGTTAAGCCAATACCAATAAACAAAAAAGCAAAAAGCAGCGCGACGGCTGCCAATAAGAACAGTTTCTTGGAATCACGCACTTTGCTTACCTCGCAACAACATCGCGATAAACACCACTCCGCCCAAGATGCTGATCACGATTGAAATCGGCATTTCATGAGGGAAGATGATCAATCGGCTAACCAAGTCACAAGCTAAAACAAGTATTGCCCCGTATATAGCGGTAAGCGGGATATTGCGTTTGAGATTATCACCGTAGAAGTAACTGACTAAGTTTGGCACGATAAGCCCAAGAAATGGCAGTTGACCTACGATCATCACCACACTGGCTGACATTACCGACACCAAAAGTACGCCTAACGTCACCACTTGCTGATAGTTCAGCCCAAGGTTTACTGCAAAGTCTCTACCAATGCCAACCGCAGAAATGCGTGCCGCAAATAGGTAACTTAAAAGAGCAACGGGAACAGCAATATAAAGCAGCTCAAAATCACCACGCAAAATGTTTGCAAAGTTTGCCACGCTCCATGCTGACAGGCTTTGTAGTGCATCGTATTTGTAGGCAATGAAAGTAGTAACAGCGTCAACAACGTTACCAAAGATGATGCCCACGAGTGGCACAAACACGACGCTTTTGAATTGAATACGTTGAATGAACTGGACGAACATCAAGGTACCCAGGATAGAGACAGCAAAGACAAGCCAAAGCTGTTCGCCATTACCAAAAAACACCACACTCATTACGTAACCAAGCATGGCACACTCAATCGTACCTGTTGTTGAAGGCGCGGCGAATCGGTTTTGGCTAATTTGCTGCATCACTAATCCAGCGATGCTTAGCCCTGCTCCCGCAAGAAGGATGGCAAATAAACGCGGAACCCGGCTAGTAAAGAAAAGTTCTAGTGCTTTTGCATTGCCCGAAAACAACTGTTGGGGTGTCATATTTGCCACCCCAACAAACAACGATGCAACGCTTAGAACAACAAGAACAAGCAATAACTTTTTCAAAGTTAACCTCAGCTAGCTTCGCTTACAGATCGATCGTGTGTTTAATTTCACTCACCATCTTTTCCGTTGCGGTAACGCCGGACATTGCTAAATACCATGCGTCAACATCTAGAAAAGTAATTTTCTTGTTCTTGTAAGCCGAAGTCGCTTTAACCAAATCGTTATCCAGCGCTTTAGCGAGGTCATGATCAGACTTTGCGTGAAGTGAATTTCTATCAATAACTAGAATATTTTTCGGATTAGCTTCGCGAATAAACTCATAAGAGATTACGTCACCGTGCGTGCCTGTTTTGAGGTTCTTCACTGTTTCTGTAAAACCAAAATCTGTGTAAATCGCCCCAAAACGAGATTTCGCACCAAATGCGCTGATGTTGTCACCAATACTTAGAATCGTAAGCGCATCATTATTATGAGCTTGGTTATAGTCATGAATTGCTTTGAATTGAGCGTCTAACTTCGTAATTTTTTGCTCGACCTTATCCTCGATATTGAAGATTTTGCCAATATTTCGCCATTGTGCTTTGGTCCCTTGCCAGTAATCTTCATTCTCGCCTGAAGCAAATACTACCGTTGGGGCAATTTCACTTAACTCATCGTATTTTGACGAACCGCGAGGACCAACCAAAATCAAATCTGGTTTTTGCATGTAGATGGTTTCGAAGTCTGGTTCGAACAGACTACCTGCCGATTTGTAATGAGCTTTACTGTACTTAGATAAGTACTTTGGAAGATGGGAGGCGTTCGATACCGCTACAGGGTCAATACCAAAACTGTCGAGTGTATCGAGTGGACCAAAGCCAATCACAACCACACGTTTTGGCGATTGTTCGACTTCTGTCGTTCCCATGTAGTGATCGATTTTGACGGTTGCAGCAAAAGCAGGTGAGATTGTTAGCAGCGAAACAAGAGCCGCACTGACGAGTTTTTCCATTATTCTAAGCCTTAAATGAGATCCATTATCATGCGCATTCGCAATATATCGTTACTCAATCAGGCATTCAACCGATTCTTTAATAACTTTATACCCAAGTAACCTCGAGATGCTAGGTTCAGCGAGAATGACTTGGTTTGTAGACGCGGCGGCGATTTAAAGGTTTAGTGGGTCTAAATCAACGAATTACACCTCACCAATATCGAATTTGAGACGGTAAGCGCAAAGTTATCAAATTAATATTTATCACTTTAATGAATGTTTATACTTCTTTTAAATGACTCACTAAAAAGGACTAGATAATGAAGAAGTTAGCATTGGTTTTATTTGTAGCAGCACAGCTAATGGCATGTACGGAAGTTGGCAGTGAAGCGTGGTGTAACGATATGAAAGAGAAACCAAAAGGCGATTGGACTGCTAACGAAGCTTCTGATTTTGCTAAGCACTGTGTTTTCTAATTCAGAAATAAGCGCTTATCGCTCTTAGTAAAAAGTGCTCATGATGACCCACAACATTGTATTTCGGAATTCTAACGTTGTGGGTTATTCGTAAGCATCAAGAAATGTTTTTAGTGCCGCTTCATCAACAATCTCAAGCCCCTGCTCGCCTTTTCTGATCAAACCTTTGTCCATCAGATCTTTTACCGCTCGACGATAAACGCGTCCTGACGTGCCAAATCTTTCGGCTTCTTGGTTTACTTTGTCAAACCCACCCAACAAGGTGTTGGTCTGCTTTTGTACTAGCAAATCATAAGCAATGTTGTAAGTAATTGGGTGCAACAAGCGATTGGTATAGATGTCCATTGAATCTTGATAATCCTCCGCCAAAGCAGAAGCAAAGAAAAACATCATGTCAGGTTGCTGATGCAATGCCTCAGTCAGTTTTTGGATGCAGATAATATCCACTTGCATATGTTCATCGGCGACGACGTTCCACTGACAAGGCGTTTGCGTGAAGTACTCCATTTCACCATAGATATGATAATCGCAATTGGCTTCACCTAATTGAAAACGACGACCGTTGACAGCAATAATACTCATTGAAACTCGACCGACTGGCACAACATACAGATATTGAAGCTGCTCACCTTGGCGAAGGATCTCTTCACCAGAGTCAAAGTATCGACTGCCGATTTGGCATTGATAGATTAAGTCACGAAACTCGGCACTTTTCTGTTCTAGAAAGCTTTTGAAACGTCCGGTTGAGTAAGGGCTGATTTTCACGTGAGTTTCTCTTTAATGACAACAATCTCAAATAGATTGTACTCGCTAGAATCGTTTGATGACAGCCAATAAAAAAGCGACACCAAAGTGCCGCTTTAAAAATTAACTAAGCTGTGATCCAGTTAACTCTGCGCAATTAAGGCTTCAAGAGCAGCGTAAGACGCTAAACGCTCTCCTTCCATCATCACTTGCGCTTCGTCTACGTACTGTCCTACACCTTCTTTCACATCCTGCTGATACAAAACCACATTGTTCAAGATAGAAGCAACGTTTAGACCACGCAGGCGACCGACGGTAAACAGAGCCGAGGTTTCCATATCCGCGCCGAGAATACCTTTCTTGTTCCAGTATTCACAAATCGCTTCTTCGTCGTCGGTGTAGAAGCTGTCATGGGAGCGAACCACACCTAAATGATAGTGCGCCTCTTTTTCGGCTAAATAGCTATCCAGCGCTTTCAGTAACGAAAAGCTTGCGTAAGCCGGATACGAAGAGCGAACGTATGCTTTCGAACCACCTTCGTCTCTTACTGCGCCTTCAGCCACTATCAACTCACCGAGTTGAATGCCTGATTGCATCGCACCAGCCGATCCCACACGAATCACGTCTGTCACACCACACTGTTTTAGCTCTTCCACCGCAATGATCATCGAAGGGGCGCCTATGCCTGTACTGCATACTGAGATTTGCTTACCTTGGTATGTGCCAGTGAACACTCTATATTCACGGTTTTCAGAGACCAACTCTGCGTTATCAAACAACGCGGCAATACGGTTTGCTCGATCTGGCTCACCACAGACGATCACTCGCGATGCTATCTGGGTGTTGTCTACGCCAATATGAGGTTGTTTCATCATTGGCTTAACCTTGCGCTGTCGCTTGAGTTAGGGTCTTATCACCATTGCGTTTCGCACTACGTGCCCATTCTCTTGTGCCGTTTGCTGCGATGAACATTAGAATCGCGTATTGAACCGACATTGCATACACGCCTTGTGTTGCGTAAATACCAACGCTGATGATGTTGATTACGACCCAAAGAATCCAGTTCTCAACGTACTTACGTGTCATTAAGATTTGCGCCACGATAGACAGAACGGTCATAGTTGCATCCCAGAATGGGAAAGCATCTGGCTCCAACACAGGTTCAGACAAACCTGCACCGAACACATTTAACGTATCAACGGCAATGTTAGCCAACGCGAAAAAGAATGGGTCGATATAGATGGTTAACAGCGCAATCGCAACAATGCTTACTGAACCTGTCGCGATGAGCTTCTGCTTGCTTAACCAGCGCACCTCTAGTGTCTCACCTTGTGCATTTGGTCTTGTCCACGCATACCAACCATAAATGTTGGCGCAGAAGAAGAACAATTGAAGCAGAAGCAATCCGTAAAGCTGAATCTGGAAAAAGATAACGGCGAAAAGTGTTACGTTCAGCAAACCGAACAAGTAGTTAATGGTTTTTTCTTGGCTCGCAAACCAAATACAAAGCAGACCGAAAACCGTACCAAAAGCTTCGATCCAACTCATCGCATAGCCACCACCAATAGGAATATTAACAAGGGTGTTATTGATGTCTAACAGGGCAAATAGGTCCATGAAGATGTCCTTTATTATTGTGCTTGGGATGTGCTCATCTTATTGCCTCGCAGCAAACAAAAAGGAGGACATTTGTCCTCCCTTCGATGTACCCGATCATAAATCAGATCAATACTTGCTTTAAAGTGCCTGAAGCACACTTATTCCTTCGCCACTATTTAGGATTCATGTCCCAAGTAACGCTTCTTGAAAGATGATGCCGCAGCAAATAGTGCTGTAGCTATGAACGTAAATGCGATACCCAATAAGTAAATGAATTCTTCATTGGCAAGCAACTCATAAACACTCAAAGAAAACACGAATAAGACTAAGAGAATATTGATACGGTGAAACCACGGTCTCTTAACTGAATGCAGTGCGTATCTCTTGACGAACATAAAAATTTTCCATTTGCTACAATAATTTATAAATCTATTTATAGACCCTTTTAATAATAAGCTTTTTGGAATATTTCTACACGAAATCTTTTACTTTACGCGCAAAAAATCACATTTTGTTGGGCTTATTGTTCAAAAGGCGTGGGGTTGCTTCCTAAATCCTTATAAAAAGCACCTTCAATAAAAGTATAGGTCTATAACTTATTGAGAATGAATAAATTTTGAGCTAAGAGAGACGCTTCACACTTTTACGTTCAATCAGTGTCGGCTCTAATTGCACAACCTGAGCTTCGTCAGACTTATCATCCAATTTACGCAACAATGTCTCTACAGCAGCTTGTCCAAGACGGTACTTAGGCTGATGAATAGTGGTGAGGGATGGCGACATAAACTTAGCGATGTGGATATCGTCATAACCAATGATAGAAAGCTGCTCAGGTACTTGAATACCCAACTCATTTGCCGCGTTAATTGCGCCCATGGCCATCATGTCGTTGGAAACAAAAATAGAACTTGGTAACGGACCACGTTCCGCCATTTTTTTGAAGGCTTGATAACCACCTTCGCATTCAAAGTCCGATTCAACAATCCAGTTGGCGTTGAACTCAAGCTCTGCTTCGATCATCGCGCGTTTGTAGCCTTCGTAACGCATTTGCGCTTGATGCTTAATTAATGGTCCAGTGATACAACCAATCTCTTTGTGACCACAATCAATAAGGTATTTGGCTGCCAAGTAACCACCACGAAGTGAGTTATCTTGGATCTTATCGCTTGTGAACAGCATTGGTCCCCAATCCATCACTACAACTGGAATATCAGGGTAACGTTCAAATACATCAATGCGCTCCCCTTCTAACGATGAACACATTAGAATCAGACCATCAACTCGCTTTTGTAGCAACGTATTGATGGAATCACGCATGCGTTCGTTATCGCCTTCAGTGTTACACAGGATCAGGCTATAGCCTTTATGGTAGCAACTGCGCTCAACACCTTTTACGACTTCACCGAAAAATGGGTTGGTTGAGGTAGTCACCAGCATACCAATGGTTTTGGTGCGATTGACTTTGAGGCTACGCGCCAAAGCTGAAGGCGCGTAGTAATTGAGCTCTTTGGCAGCGTTGTTGACTCGTTCCGAGATCTCTTCGCTGACAAAGCGAGTTTTGTTAATAACATGGCTCACAGTTGAGGTGGAAACCCCTGCCAGTTTTGCGATGTCTTTCATCGTTGCCATGTTATTACTCCTTAATTAGTTTTTAACCAGAAACTCCTCAACCTCTTTTCGGGTTGGAATGGAGGTTTGCGCGCCAAAGCGAGTTACTGAGATCGCTGCTGCTGCGTGGGCAAACTTAATCGCTGATTCTAAAGGTAAGTCTTCCAATAAACCAGTGACTAATGCCCCATTAAACGTATCGCCCGCCGCTGTGGTATCTGTTGCTTCTACGCGGAAACCAGGAATGATTTCACCGCGACCGTTTTGACTCAACCACACCCCTTTCGCACCGAGCGTGATCATGACGATTTCAATGCCTTTCGAATGCAGGATGTTTGCCGCTTCTTGTGCGCTGTCATCGTCCGTTACCGTCACACCTGTTAGTACTTCCGCTTCCGTTTCATTTGGTGTGATGACATCAATGCAAGACAGTAACTCATCAGACAATTCACGCGCTGGCGCTGGGTTCAGAATGACGTTGGTTTTGGCATCTTTCGCGATTCGCGCAGCTTTCTCGATGCCGCACATTGGCGTTTCTAGTTGCATCAACAAGTAATCAGCCTGACGAATGCGCTCTAGATCTGGCTCAATCGCCTCTGCAGTCAGCTTGGCGTTGGCTTCTGCGGAGATACAAATGCTGTTCTCGCCGCTGTCCGCCACTTGAATCATGGCAATGCCCGTTGGGCAGTTCGGCTGCATTTTCACGCCAGCAATATCGATGCCATCCATTTTGAAGTTCTCACGAATGTTGATGCCGAATGAATCATCACCCACACACGCAATAAAACCGATATCTGCGTTTAATCGAGCTGCCGCAACAGCTTGGTTGGCACCCTTGCCACCTGGGATAACTTGATAGTTGCGACCATGCAGCGTCTCGCCTGGACGAGGGAAAGAAGGCACTTGAAGAACATGGTCAGCGTTTACACTACCTAACACCACTAACTTATTCATACGGTTATCCTCGGTTCTGAATGAACCCTTTATATTTGAACAGGAGTAATAGGTTTACGCTCTTTGAAAAAACGTAAGCGTATTACGATTCAAATAGATTCAGTTTTCTAACGTACCATTTTGTTGTTTGGAATGACCCAACACATTCATTGGGTCATTCCATTATCTTCAACAAAGAAGAATCACTGAGTTGGGAGTTAAACTTACTTAGTCACGACTTTAAGCGGAACAGGAATGTACTCCTCAACCTTCTCACCTTTCAATACTTTGTCGGCCGTTTCTACACCCAAAGCACCAATAAGATCTGGCTGCTGCGCGATAGTTGCTGCTAGCTTGCCACGGTTAACTGCTGCAATGCCGTCGTCAGTGCCGTCGAAGCCAACGATGAGTACATCTTTACCAGACGCTTGAACTGCGCGAAGCGCACCCAGTGCCATCTCATCGTTCTGAGCAAATACTGCTTGAACGTCAGGGTTCGCTGCAAGCAAGTTTTCCATTACGTTCAGACCTTTAGTACGGTCAAAATCAGCAGGTTGGCTTGCTAGTAGCTCCATGTTGCTGCCCTTCACTGCTGTCATGAAGCCTTCACCACGCTCACGCGCCGCAGACGTACCGGCAATACCTTCTAGCTGGATAACTTTCGCTTTCTCACCTACTTTTTCCATGATGTAGTGACCAGCCATTTCGCCACCAACTACGTTGTCAGAAGCGATGTGGCTCACTACGTCACCACGGCTTGCACCACGGTCTAGTGTCAACACAGGGATCTTAGAACGGTTCGCCATACGAATCGCGTTTGACACAGCGTCTGAATCTGTTGGGTTAATCAGAATAGCTTTTACGCCACGAATCGTTAGGTCTTCGATGTTTGACAGTTCTTTACTCGGGTCATTTTGCGAGTCCAGTACAATCAAGTCATATCCCAGTTCTTTCGCTTTCGCTTCTGCACCGTCTTTCATCGTTACGAAGAACGGGTTATTCAGTGTAGAAACTACAATCGCCATGGTATCTTGAGCGTGCGCCGCTACCGATACAGTTGAAGAAAGAAGTGCAGCAGAGATAAGAGTTGCGAGTTTTTTCATCGTTCTAGTCCTTTGTGTAGGGTGAGCCAGCACACGTCCTCTGGCTCGATTTGTATTCAGGATTTAGTGGAGCTCTTTATTTTAAATATCAATTACTTGTTTTTGTTGTCTACCAGTACTGCTAGCAAGATAACCACTGCTTTCGCAATCATTTGGTAGTAAGAAGAAACATCGAGTAGGTTAAGCGCGTTGTTTAGGAAGCCGATGATCAGAGCACCAATCAAGGTTCCCATGATGCGACCTTTACCGCCCATCAAGCTGGTGCCGCCAAGAACCACTGCTGCGATAGCATCTAGCTCGTAACCCATACCCGCTGTTGGCTGCGCCGAAGACAGACGAGACGTCACGATGATGCCAGCAAGCGCTGCCAACATACCGCAGATGGCGTATACACCGATTTTCACACGGTCAACGTTGATACCAGAAAGGCGTGTTGCTGATTCGTTGCCACCAAGTGCGTACACGTAGCGACCGAAGCGAGTATGGTTCAATAGGTACCAAGCCGCAGCAAAGACAATCACCATCAACCAAACAGGAACTGGGATACCAAGTGCGTAGCCTGTACCGAACCATGCAAATGCGTCTGCGGTATCAGTAAAGCCCGTAGAGATAGGACGACCGTCTGTGTAAACCATGGTGACACCGCGCAATAACGTCATGGTAACCAGTGTTGCGATAAAGGCTTGAACCTTACCTTTCGCAATGATGATACCGCTGATCGCACCCAGTACCGCACCAGCAAACAATGCCGTCGGAACCGCAATAAGCACTGGCACTTCTAGTGCAATCATGCTCGCCGCAAACGCACCACATAACGCAAGTACAGAACCAACACTTAGGTCGATGCCTGCAGTCAAGATAACCAACGTCATACCTACCGCGATGATTGCGTTAACTGAGGTTTGACGAAGGATATTAAGAATATTGTCTACCGTAAAAAAATTCGGGTTCAAAAATGACACGACAACAATCAAAAATAACAGTGCAATCAGTGACTTTTGTTCAATCAGCCACTCTTTAGTGAACAGCTTCTTGCTGCCCGTTTCGTTTGGTTTGCTCATGGTATTAGTACTCATGCTGCTTCCTCATTGATCTTCTTGCCTACGGCACAAGCGAGTAGTGTTTCTTGGTCGGCATCTTTCGCATCAAATTCGCCCGTGATTCGACCTTCGTGCATCACCATGATGCGGTCACTCATGCCTAGCACTTCAGGCATCTCAGAAGAAACCAAGATGATGCTCATGCCATCGGCTTTAAATTTGTTGATTAGCTGGTAGATTTCTTTCTTCGCACCCACGTCGACGCCGCGAGTTGGCTCATCCAGAATCAGAACTTTGGGTTTGGTCATCAGCCCTTTTGCGATTGCCACTTTCTGCTGGTTACCACCAGATAGGTTGCCAATGATTTGGTCTCGGGTTGGCGTTTTGATGTTGAACAGTTTGATGAAGTCTTCTACCGCCACGACTTCTTCGCCATGTTGGATTTGGAAGCCTTTGGTAAGTTTATCCAATGCACACAGAGACATGTTCTCCTTCACGGATAAGCCAAGCACCAAGCCATCGCCTTTACGGTCTTCAGAGATGTAAGCAATACCATTCGCCAAGCCATCTTGTGGGCTAACCGGGTTAATGGTCTTATTGTCTAAGTTGATGACGCCACGCTCACTTGGTAGCGCGCCGTAAATCACCTTCATCAACTCTGTACGCCCCGCGCCCATCAAGCCTGAAACACCAAGGATTTCACCACGTTGAAGCGTGAAGCTAATGTCATGAACACCCGAGCCCGTCAAACCAATCACTTCAAGACAAACATCACCATGCGTCACATCGATACGCGGGTATTGCTCTTCCAACTTACGACCAACCATCATTTCGATGAGTCCATCTTCGTTGGTGTCTTTAACTTGGCATTCGCCAATGAACTTGCCGTCACGTAACACAGTAATGTCATCACAGATTTCGAAGATTTCTTTCAGACGGTGTGAGATGTAAACGATGCCGCAACCTTGGTCGCGAAGTTCGTTAATCACTTTAAACAGCGATTCCGTCTCTTTGTCGGTCAACGCATCCGTTGGTTCATCCATGATGATGACTTTGGATTCGAAAGACAGCGCTTTGGCAATCTCCACCATTTGCTGCTCACCAAGACTTAAATCACCAAGCAATGTTTTTGAAGAGTGCTTTACGTTAAGGCGTTGAAGCAACTTGTCTGCTTCTTCGTACATTCTGCTCCACTGAATACGTCCCATCGTGCCGGTAAATTCACGACCTAAATAGATGTTTTCAGCAATCGTCAGCTCAGGGATCAAGTTCAATTCTTGGTGAATGATACTGATGCCCGCTTCTTGAGAATCACGCGGACCTTTAAACGCCGCTGGCTGACCTTGATATTTGATGCTTCCTGCATCCATGTGGTAGATGCCCGTAAGCACTTTCATCAAGGTCGACTTACCTGCCCCGTTCTCGCCCATCAGCGCCATCACTCGACCCGGGTATACATTAAGGCTGGCTTTATCCAACGCTTTAACACCCGGGAAGGCTTTCTCAATGTCGCTTAGTTGTAGAATGGCTTGAGTCATAATTTGTCCTCAATTAGTTGTGGCTTAAAACACCACGCCAGCTTGGAAAATCACGTTCGCATACGGTGTGCACTCGCCTGTTCTAACAACAGCGCGGCTTTGTTCTGTACGAACTTTAAAATCTTCATGCGATACATAGTTAATCGCGATTTGCTTACCTGTTTGCTCACTCTCTTTGGTTAGTTCAGAGATCAGCGCATCGTGGTGAACTGGGCTAACTGTTGCGAATTCTTCAGCAATGATGACCCCTTCAATTTGGGACTCAGACAGAATCACGCGAACGGTATCAAGGAAACCAGGTACGCCATGAGTCAACGCTAAGTCAATACGTTGTACATGATCAGGAATTGGCAAGCCCGCGTCACAAATGGTGATTTCGTCGGTATGACCCAGCGTCGCCACCAAGTAAGAAATTTCTGAGTTAATTAGGGTACTTTTTTTCATCTCATCGACCTTTCGGTTACACGTTCATACAACTGTGAGTGTCTCTCTTGGACTAATTTCTATATTGACAAAACACTCATCGAAACGTTTCGATGCAATAATAGAACGCCAAGAAGAATTGACCAGTCGTAGATCGATAAGGTGTGAGAATGATCCGTAATTGAGTGCTAACTGATTAAGAAAAAGATATTGAGGTCACACTTCGCCATCGAAACGTTTCGATGATATCTATTGAACGAGAGAGAGACTTCCATTCAATCGGTATTAATCTGAATTCATAAGTCGGACGAATAAGTTGAAGACCTTTTCGCTGGAATAAATCTGTTCAATTTATGAGACGGTGACACCTGTGAACATGAAAAAACCTCACACAGCATCACAAATATCGGAAACCTGACTGACTTTCGAAAAACACACACTTACAATTTCCTCGAATACAAGGAAAGTATCATCATCCGTTCGATACCTCAGGTAGGCACCAATAGGTAATACTCTCAGGTTAGAAGCGTTTGTAGGGACACAAACGGAAAGTAAGAAATACATGAAATTAAGCAACAGAGTCGTTTTGCTTGTCGCCCCTGTCATTCTAATTAGCGCACTGGTGTCGAGTTACATCATCTATAGCATTCAAAAAGTCACGCTAATCAAAAGGGAAGACAGCTATATCCAGCTGCAAATGGAAAAGCTCGCTGGACAGTTTCGCCAAGCCAACATTTTTCTCAACAGTTATGCCTATACCTTGGGTAAAAGCGAGGTACTGCAAGATTATTTTGTAAATCATGATAACCGCTATCGTGAGAGGCAACTGTTCAAACGTTTAGATGAAACCATAGAGGTGCTCAGCCACGGGTACCGAGGGGATGCCAACATGGCGATCCTCGATGGTAGACAAGACCTTCTCTACTACACCGAAAATCAATATTACGAATCAAATGGTCGAGTGGACCCTAAGATCCTTGAGTATGTCGACAAAAGCTATAAAGCCAATGGGGATGTCAGCCATACCGGTTTTATTTACAACAGCAGCGGGCAAAGCATTCTATTGCAATATGAGTTGTTTGATAAACGTACCGGAGAACCCCCGTTAAGCTTTGACCCACAAAACGTTTTCTTTGTTATCGTGTCTGTGTCACTCGAAGCGTTCAATGACATCAAACATGAGATCGAATTTGATACGCACAGCGTGATTACCTTTTCTGACAAGCCGATTATCTTAGATATTCCCCTCGCCCAGACGATTGAACTTCTACCCCATTTCTATGCCATTTTATCGCCAGCAGAATATCTGATGTGGAATAAGGTCGATAAGGTCTGGCTAGAACTGGCATTGTCGTTTGGCATTGCCTCGTTTTGTACCATCACATTAATTGTCTTGGTGCTGTATCGTTACGTACTTAGCCCGGTATCCCACTTAGACAAACAGCTTAGAGAAATTGAGTCCAACAAGCGTGCTAACATTGAAAAACTAGACACTGATGACGAGATTGGACGCCTTTCTTCTCGCTTCTTTGATATGTATGAAGAGCTGAACAACGTCTACCACAAGACCAAGCGTTTGGCAGAAACCGACCACTTAACTCAACTTGCTAATCGTCATCGCTTCCATGAACTTGCAAGCCGTGAACTAGCGGATCCTTCAGATCAGCTTTGGGTAATTTATATTGACCTAGATAACTTCAAATACGTCAACGACAAATACGGTCACGAACTGGGCGATAAGTTGCTGCAAGTCTTCTCCAGACACATCAAAAATGCGTGTCAGAAGTTCACTCAACAATACAATAGCCCATGTTTCGGTGCGCGTTTGTCCGGTGATGAGTTCGCAATCTTACTCAGTTCTAATCAAGAGAATAGCGACATACCCGATCTGTTTGCCGCGGAGTTGCTAAAGCCAATTAACAACTTAACTCAGTCAGCGAAAAACTCATTTCCAGTAACAGCCAGTGTGGGTATCGCTCAATACCCAACAGACGGTGGTGATATCGCCAAGCTCTTATCGAGTGCAGACGCAGCAATGTACCAAGCTAAGCGTGCTGGTAAAAACCAATACGCTTACTATTCTGCAGCACTCAATATCGAGGCTCAACGTCGTAGCCAAATTGAACGCGCATTGCGCAAAGCTAACGTTGAAGAAGAGTTTCATCTTGTTTTCCAACCATACATGAACAGTAATGCCAACGAGATAGAAGGCTTGGAAGTCCTATTACGTTGGGAAGCTGAAGGGATCGGTTCAGTACCACCAAAAGAGTTCATTCCTATTGCTGAACAAACCGGTTTGTTCGAAAAGATTGACCGCTGGGTATTCGCGAATGCCATGGCGGAATACCACCAGCTCAAAAGTATCTTTGGGAAAGACATTATTTTGTCCATCAACTTATCGTCTGCAGAACTTAACTCACTGTCTATGGCGGAATTCATCCATGATAAAGCATCACAAAATGGTGTTCCTGCGCATTGTATTGAGCTAGAAATTACCGAAACTTTTGCGTCTGATAAACAAGGTACAGCCCTACTCGATGAGCTATCGAGACTAGGTTACAAACTGGCAATAGACGACTTTGGTTCTGGTTATACTTCTTTGACGCAGTTAGTGCAGTACCCGGTACAGAAAATCAAATTTGACCGAGAGTTTTTGTTAACCCTGATGAACACCGATAATGGGCATGTCATCAAACCAATTATAGAACTGTGTCATGCACAGAATAAGACTGTCACGGCAGAGGGCATTGAGCATAACGTGATGCACGAGTGGCTTTCTTCTTACCGCTGCGACTTTATGCAGGGCTATTTGTTTGGCAAGCCAATGAACAAAGAGCAACTCGATCATTGGTGGAAATCTGCAAACGATCAGCCGTTCAAGAGCACGCACATCGCTTAGTGGGTGAAGCGAATCTTCAAGAAAAAAGCAGCATTCTAAGTGCTGCTTTTTCGTTTTATTACGGCTTGCAAAAGTTTGCCGAACCTATTTTCAATTACATGCGTTTCAGCATATTCAGAGTAATGTTTGCAGAATTGTCTGCAGTTGCCTTCTTCAGGTCTGAGTAAACAACATCTGCTGAGCCATCCGCTTTATCAGAGATCGTGCGAATCACCACGTAAGGTACATTGAAAGCGTCTGCGACTTGACCTAGCGCTGCGCCTTCCATTTCTACCGCCATCGCGTTGTATTCTTGGTAAATGCCGGTTACCTTCACTTTGCTCGCAATGAACTGGTCACCTGATGCGATAATGCCTCGATAAACACTCTCTTTCCCAAGTGTGTCAACGGCAGCATCGAATGCATACTTTTGCAGTGTTTTATCGGCGTAGAAGTAACGCTCTTCATAATCAGGCAGCAAGCCTTTCGGCATGTTAAATGCGGTTAGGTCCACGTCGTGTTGCACCAAACGCGTAGAGACGACCACGTCTAGCGGATCCAATTTCGGATCACTTGCGCCCGCAATACCTGTAAAAATAAGTTGGTCAACACCGAAAGATTCAATCAGAAGGGTTGTCGTCATCGCTGCATTGACTTTACCAACACCCGATTGAGTCACAACGACCGTTTTTCCCTCTAACTCACCCATATAAAAGCGATGGCTACCGATTTTCTTTACTTGTTGATTTTGGATTTTTGGTAATAGCGCTTCAACTTCAACATCCATCGCACCAACGATACCGATGGTAGAACCTGCAACGGAAGGAAGTGAGTACGCAGCAAGCATGAGAGCAAGAGATTTCTTCAACATGGGAGTCCTGAAATGTAATACGTGTCACCAAAGTGTGACGCGACGCAGATTATACAACACATCCCAAACCGAGCAATCGTTTGCATTGGTCAATGCATACTGATTGGCTAAGAAATTCTCAATTAATGAGAAAGACTTAGCCATTTTTGGTTTTCATTGAAGAAGCGACACGTTCTTTTGCGCTAACGGTTGGCATAAAATAGTCACACGCTGGACGTTTTGCATCAGTTGGATTCCCCCATGCACCGCAAATATCTGCGCTACCTTTTTGACGAGTAAACTGGCGGCATTGCCCGCATCGATAGTTCATCACTCTTCCTTGAGTTCGTTGATCTGATTAAGCCTGTTAAGCGAAGTCTCACTTTGAGTCGAGGGCTTTTTCTACCGCTGCTTTTGCGTGGATTTCAGTTGTGTCATAAAGCTTGACGTCAGTGTGCTGAGGTTCAACTAACATCGCGATTTCAGTACAACCCAGAATGACTGCTTCAGCCCCCTGTTCCACGAGTTTCTCAATAATCGTAAGGTAGTGTTGGCGCGAATCATCACGCACTTCGCCTTTACACAATTCGTTGTAGATAACGTCATGAACAATCGTCTGGTCATCTGAACTGGGTACGACGACATCAACACCAAATTTATCGATAAGTCGCTGCTTATAGAAGTCTTGTTCCATGGTAAAACGCGTACCAAGTAAACCAACCTTCTTAATGCCATCCATCACCAGCTGCTCTGCGGTCGCATCGGCAATATGAACAAGCGGTACATTAACAGCCTGCTGAATTTGGTCTGCGACTTTGTGCATCGTGTTTGTACAAATCAAAATAAAATCTGCACCGCCCGCTTCCACTGATTTTGCTGCCTGCGCGAGAATGATTGCAGTATCATCCCAACGGCCTTGGTGTTGCAGCGTTTCAATTTCGGCGAAATCGACGCTGTACAAGCAGACTTTACCTGAATGCAAACCACCTAAGCGCGCTTTCACTTCTCGGTTAATAATTTGGTAATAGTTTGCGGTAGACTCCCATGACATGCCACCAATCAGACCTATCGTTTTCATTTTCTTCCTTGTATATTTAGCTTTTGTTCAACTTTTACAGAAACTAGCATAACTTACTGAGAGAAAAGTTTATTTTTGATCAATGTTTTATACCCAAGTAACCTCGAGATGCTAGGTTCAGCGAGAATGACTTGGTTTGTAGACGCGGCGACGATTTAAAGATCTAGTCACTCTAAATCAAGAATCGGCAACAAAGTATACAAGCCAAGACCCTTACTATTTGCAAAGAGTGCCCTTCGGGAGCATGTCATTGCCCCGCTTTTTTAATTAAACCAATGGCTGCGTCAAACAACTTGGAAAGAGCTGGCTATTACACGGTGTTGTTTTCCTTGAACTCGAATCAATGACAACGCTCAGAATCCTGCATCTTGAAATCACTTGGGTATACAATTCATTTAAACTATTTATCAGAAAAATCTTATTTCAAATGTACTCGTCATTTAATCATTAATTAAAAATATTATGATTATCCACAAACATTATTTATTGAGAAGTCATCATTAAATACCGATTTTAATACATGCTTTAATCTTTGATATTCACTTAAAGCTATGCGATCCACTTCTGTAGCAACAGGCGCATTTATTATTGGATACCAATTGACAGATTCTGCTTCTAGGCTCTGAATATCTCCCACCCAATCAGTAACTACATAATAATGAAGCAATTGAAGTTCGGTGGTTGGGTGATATAAAGAACACAAATACCCGCACCTTTGCGGTCTGATGTTTAGTTCCTCGTCTAATTCTCTCAGCAATGTCATGGACTGACTTTCGCCTTGTTCCATGTGCCCACCGGGTATCGCGATCATACCTGGGTCAGAGTCCTTGTCCTTCGATCTTGTTTCTAATAACACTTCATCATCCTTAACTAGGATAAATGAGATACACTCATGAACTTCCATCTTCAATGCCTTCTGCTAACAGTTTTATAGCACGCTAACATAAAAAGTTTGGATGATGTGAATGGTGAACACGAATAACTTAACGATATACAACAATCTAGCTGGCCGTTTGGTTGAATATGCCCCGCAACCCATAGTAGCTATCAATACATTCACCTTTATTCAGTCATGATTTGTTACGACTAGGATCACAGTCTAAAAACTTTTCGCCGAATGACCAGTTAGAAATAAGTTCATTGAATTCAAACAATATTTTTATTAAAAGTATAATTAAACGATGTTTTATTGAGTATCCATCTCAGTAAATATTGGTAAACACAGTTTTATTAATTAGCCAAATCGGCTAGTATTTGTTCTGAAGATTTTTAAAGTCATCAATTAACCTCTCAATATTGATTAAATTCAGTAAGTTAGTTGGATAGTCTTTACCAAATACTAAAAATATTTGAGTAATAGGCGTCACTACGCATAATAAGCAACATTGGGAATAGAGTTAAATTGATGAACATGCGGTATTAACGACTGCACGAAGCAATCGCTAAATTTGTTGCACCAAGAGTTTTATTTAGTACAAATGAAAAAGCTATTTTTATTATTGATATGGACATCGCTGGCAGTTTCTCCTTTTGCCTTTGCTCATCATTCAGGCAAAGCGACAGAAACGAAAGTCACTAAACAACTTGTTGAAAAGACATATAAAGAAGCCAAGTTGGAAGGCGTCATTGACTTCAGTTTATTCAATGATGCGTTCTTAGCTTATAAGAAAACCTCAGACCGCAAAAAGCCACTTTTGACTATCATCGATTACAGTAAACCATCTACTGAAAAACGCTTTTATGTGGTCGACTTGGACAAGAAGAAGCTCATTTTTAATACTTATGTCTCTCACGGCGTAAACAGCGGCAAGAAGACCGCAACGAAGTTTTCTAATGTTGTGAACTCTCGTAAAACTTCTCTAGGAACATTCTTAACCGATACCACATACTATGGTTCTAACGGTTATTCACTTCGCTTGGATGGACTGACATCCGGCGTTAACGATAAAGCACGAGAGCGTTACATCGTGGTTCATGGTGCAGACTACGCGAATCCTTCTTTTATTAAGAAGAATGGTTATCTTGGTCGCAGTTGGGGTTGCCCCGCTCTGCCACAGAAGCTATCACGAGAAATCATCGACACCATTAAAGGTGGCAGTGTTATCTACGCTAGCGCTTGAGGTTTCTTGACCTAATGTTTAAAAGGGAGCTGATACGCTCCCTTTTTTAATGCGACAAAAAACTGTTCATCCTTTCAGCAAGTCGTTAGTATACGCAAGCGCCACCTTCAGGCAGCAAACGAATATCGATTCCATAGTGTTTTAGGGTTAGTTTTGGTTCACGTATTTCGCCTTTTGCTTTTGTTGTCACTCTCCCTGTTCTCAGGGCAAATGCTTGCAGCGCAAAATCAGCCATCCTCAGAATTCCACTACACGCATTCAGAAAAGCTTTATAAGCTCACTCAATACGATTATCACGCAATAAAAGCGCCTTATCGTGCATGGAATACTCGCGACTCTTGGAGTCCAGACGGTTACTTTCGTCACCTAAAACGTGATTTGCTTGGTTTACTCCCTTGTCGCCGTACATCCGGTAACGATGGTGATTTACCACTAAATATAACGCCCGACTATCACCTGTTAGTCGCGTTTTTGTCTCCATCACTGTTGGACATGGCGCTCAAAGCAACGCCATTACCCGATACTGCCGATGTATATGCATACCGTCGCTCGTATCATCTAGCCAGATGGAAGCAAGCCAATTTACTGTACGTGTTTGCACACAGTCGCGACGCTTAGCTCGCACATTGACTGTACTGACACAATATGGAAACCGTCAGTACCAGCCATGGATGATCTCATCTGAACACCGAATTAACTCGAGATCCTGATTATGAAAAAAATCGCGACTATTGCCACTTTGGCGCTTATTACTTTATTCACAACAACTACGCACGCAGCAAAACCAGAAGAAATGAGCAACAGCGTTCTGATGGAGTGTGCCAATGCTTCTAACGCCCGAACAGCGGTTCCTGAGCACCGTGCAATGTTTCGTCATTACTTAATGGCAGAACGTGGGTACACATTCAGCCAGCTTTCTTCGGCAGAGACCGAATTCAAAGCAAAAGGCATGGATGAATCCAAAATGGAACAGCTCTACAAAACTGAGTGCAAAGAAGCAGGCGAATACCTTTATAACAATGGTTACTGATTCCAGCTCATTTCAATTTACGTAGAGAACCCAAAAGGCGCGATCATCGCGCCTTTTTTGCTTTTCGAGCTTCAGGTTTATAAGACTATGGCAATTGCGGCGTGGTTTTCGATTTACTCCAAGCCTTACGCACCTTCACCAATACAAAGCTCATAATGGCAATGGTCAGGGTAATCACCGGTGCTGCCATCAATCCCATGGTCACAATCTTGTTAAGCTTCTCTGGCAGTAGAGGCAATAATAAGCCTAAACCACACAGCAGCAGCGTCCATAGAATCGCACTCAACCATGCGAAGTAATGGAACTTACTCACGCGATTAACGCGCAAACCCATCATTAAAGGCAGCAAAGAACGCACAACCGGAATAAAGCGCGCACAAAACAATGCAATCAAGCCATGCTTACCAAGTAGCATGTCAACTTGCTCCAAGCGTTTTGCAGGAACTGCATTTACCCAACCCTGCACCTTTGGTAAACGGTTTAACCATTTGCCTTGTAGGTAAGCAGCCCAGCTTCCCATTGCCGCACTCACTACGATCACTAACATGATCATCACTGGGTCCAATACACCCACCGCCGCTAAAGTGCCAGAAAGCACAACAACACTGTCACAAGGGAAAGGCGCCGCAGGAATAAAACCACTCTCAAGAAAAATAAGCGCACCCACAACAAAGTAGATAAGTCCTGCACTACCGGGTGCCATCAGTGCAGTAAAATCCTGGTGCCACAAAGCAAACAGCACCTGCGTAATTGAATCAAACATAACAAACTCCTAAACATCACAATCAAACTTCGAAAATTAATGAATAGGAATTACCGTGCATGAATAAAGCGATAGATCAGGTTGGACTCTTGCCCTGCCCCCAGCCGATATTTGGAGTGCGAATAAAAAATTTGAATGACAGGCAACGCTACGTCAGTAAACTCGCGTTTGTTGAAATCCTGCACGTCATTTAGCCAACGGGCAGGCAGCACATCGAAATCATCCGAATCTGGCGACGTATTGGAATGGTTGACGCGGAGTGCATTGCGGCTGAATAAACTCACAGCGACTTTACGTGAAGGAGAAAACGGTGCTTTCTCTAGATGCGCCTCACCATCAATCAATGAAGAGGTGTAACTGACGGCGTAGGAGATTTTTGGTGACGGTGAAGCCTGACTCAACCCAAAAGCCATCAGCGCAACAAAGAGTCCTAATACAGAGACTAAGTAAGCACGCACAGAATTCACCTAAACCACAACGATACGCTGTTGTAACTCCGTGCGTGCAAATTTGCAATTCAAATTCTTAATCGATAATAAAAAGAGCGTTTTGCAAATGATTGTTGGCGCGATTAGGCGATGATTTAACCTTCAATTTACTCTTTACCATAAGGGTAGTTTTCAAACATTTTCGTGACTTCTTCCGAGATCAGCTCTTCGCGCTTTTCAGTACTCATTGACTCGGTGAGCTTACGGCTAGAAACCCCCTTCCACACCACTTGATTGGCTTTAGTATCGACAAGCTCAACGACCAATTTGCCGTACTTCTTCTCTTTGTAACGCTCAGGACTGGACGTCACCACACCAAAACTGTTCCAACCGTAACCGACACTAAAACTTGAACCAGAAGATACGATCTCCGATTCTTTGATAATGTCGTGGTGCACATACAGATCACCGCCGCTTTTCACGCGCGACATTCCTTTTGATTCCAGTTGAGCTGCTAACCCTTGCTCAATGCGACGAGCATCCAAACTGGTTGGGGTATCTGATTGTTCACCAAAATCAAACGTCTTGTAGGATGAGAAATCCGCTTGCTTGTCAACATCAGTGGTTACCGTGGTACAAGCAACCACCGAGATAGCAAACAATGTTGCCAATAAACCTTTCCACATACTCTTTCTCCTCTCTCTATCGCGCCGGTCTCTCGGCAAGTTGTGGTATTCAATCTTACGAACCTGAGAAAATATTGAATCATTTCAACATTTAGTCTTGACCATGAATGCCAAGTGTTCAAATTCAAGACGTAATAGAGACTAAGAACAGAGTAAAACACTGGTTGAGAAAGAGAGTGAAATCGTATTCAGAGCGACATATCGCCAACAGTACTGTGCGCTTTTTGAACGAATCGGTATTTATTTACTCACTAAGCAACTTATTGAGCAAAAAAGACTTTTCTTTTGCACTCAATCTGGCATATTGAATGAGTCCTATCGATGCGCGGGCATCGTATAATGGCTATTACCTCAGCCTTCCAAGCTGATGATGCGGGTTCGATTCCCGCTGCCCGCTCCAAGCTTTCCCTAAGCTAACTTTTTATCAGTTCCCTAAAATACCCTTTAAACTCGTACTTCATTGCTATCATGCTGTGGCTGTAATCGATCTCTGTATTTGCTACCTCTAACTGCAGGCATAAAAAAGCCCCTGCAGAGTGCAGGGGCGCGTCTTCGTTATTGTGTTCCCCATATCTTTGGGGTTAATCCAACTGAAGTGTCGTGAACGTGTCGTTTTTCAGCCCGCCACCAGCGCGTTTCTTCATGGTGACCTCAACCGATCGCTTCCCTTCATTGATGCGATAACGTATGGCTTGAGCGAGATATTTATCATTTCGCTTCAAGTCCCTAGCATCAATCTTTAACGTACGATTCTGACGATTCACCGTGCAGCGGTAATCCCAATCGTTTTTGCCATTTTTCAAAGCCAGCAAAATACGTTGACCCGATGTTCCCGCTGATTTAATCCCGCGAGGCTGCTTATCAATAGCCAGTGCCAACCCTGCTTTACACAACTGATCTGCACTAAAAGCAGGTGCTGCGTATGCGTACCCAGAGCTGAGCATAGCGGCGGTCATCGTTACAATTGAGAAAACTCGATTAAATGTCATCGTCCGTCCCTTAAAACTTACAAAACACCGTACGCATTAAAACAACATCACCGAATGCTGTCAAGCATTAATGGCATGGCGTTCAGTTAATCATTCAGAACCGTTACTCAATTGTATCAGACGGTGGAGCAAACAAGCACCGCCAGCGCTGACGCCAAGACAAATTGGGACGAGTCACTTCTTTGAACATGTCTTTCCATTCTGCAAACGTCACGGTAATAGGATTAAAGCTGTTAACGGGTTTTGAGATGCCATAACGGACGGTTTCTACTTCAGGCTCGAACGTCCCGAACATGCGATCCCAGATAATCAATACACCAGCGTAATTTTTATCAATGTATTGACGATTAACACCATGATGAACTCGGTGGTGGGATGGTGTATTGAAGACCCACTCCAAAGGACCAAGGGACCGAATCGACTGAGTATGAACAAAGAATTGCAGACCAAGATTGAGCAGTACAACAAACACCACCCATTTAGGATCAAATCCAATAATGACCAGTGGCAACCAGAATAACCACATACCCGCTAGTGGGTACATCAGGCTTTGGCGAAATGCGGTACTGAAGTTCATACGCTCTGAACTATGGTGCACCACATGCGCTGCCCACATCCAACGGATACGATGGCTTGCTCGGTGGAACCAATAATAGAAGAAATCTTGCAAGACCATGAGTAACAGGAAGGTAGAAACCGTCATCTCGATATCAAACAAGCGCCAACCAAACCACCACAAATACAGTTTAGCGATCAGCAGTCCTGTTAAGATATCTGTCGCTTGATGAAGCCCAGCCAATACAAAGTTACACACGACTTCTGGCAAGTAATATCGCGCACTCTCAGGTAATCGACCACCACGTTGCCCAAACCAATATTCTGCCGCAATACAAAGAAAGAATATTGGTGCGAGCAACATCAACAATAAATCAGGATGCTCTGTAATCTGTGACCATTCCATAGTCCGTTCCTACCATTTCGCGTAATGATCTTCGGTGAGTCCCATCACCTCATCGAGTTCGTGTTTAATGCCATTGTCATCAATCAAATAACCAGAAAAGTAACCGACAAACTGACGAAAGTTACTCTTCAAAAACCAGAAGTTCTTTTTCTCTGAACGCTGATTTTTAGGCTTGAAGATCAAGTCGATGCGCTTGTCTTGTGAGGTAATTCGCCATGACGCTTCTTGATGCATGCGAGAAAACTCGAACTGTACGGGCGGCATCAAGTGGCGTTCTCCATCAATCCAAATGACGTTTTCACAATACCCAGTTTCATTCACACCAGCCGCAAGGTTCAGTCCTATCCGTTTGCCTTCCCTTTGGTGATTGATGCTCGCCCATCGCCAACTGGTCTCTCTGCGCATGTAACCAGCAGAGAAATCATACCCAGCGACTGCATTGGTGAGATCTTGTGGCTGCCCTTTCACACTCATTTGACCTTGTATAGCGAGCGCGTTGTGTTTTTGAGTGTAGGTCCAGCCCGAATATGCTGTTGGCGTGCAGAGCATCAAAGGCAAACTTTCTAGCTCAGGCGTTAACCTTAAGTCAGCTTGAATAAGGTCTGTTGAAAGCTGTATATGCCAGAGTCCATTTTCAATGTTGAACTGGATGGTGTCACTGGCGAGATAGGCTTGGCTGTTCCAACTAGAAGGTTGTGTTTGATAGCCCATATTGAGCGGCTTTAGCCACTGCTGCTCAACAAGTTCATGAGTTTCGATATCAAACACATAGCAAAAGCCAGACGCCAAATAACGAATATCAGCAATCGCGACACCAATGATGTATTTCTCTGTCACGATCGAGATGAACTGGAATTGCTTATAGTCGAATCGCTTACGCCAACTCGATGCAGGCTGGTCCATCTCATTAAGATACTGAAACGCATCCAACTGAAGCGATTCGGGAATCGATGCTAAATGACCAAATTGAGGTAATCCATTCGCTTGAATAAAGGGATTCAAAGGCGTTTGCACATCCATGCTCGCTATTAATCAATGACACACCATTCGATATTAACATTAATTTAACAACAAACAGTTTGCGCCACTGCACAACATTGATTCACATACCGACTTAAAATGAACCAAAATGTGAAACCAGTCACCCATATTCAAACTATTAAACGGTTAATTAGAGCTTTATACCCAAGTAACCTCGAGATGCTAGGTTCAGCGAGACTGACTTGGTTTGTAGACGCGGCGGCGATTTAAAGGTTTAGTGGGTCTAAATCAAGAATCGGCAACAAAGTATACAAGCCAAGGCAGCTCGCCCTTTGGGAGCGTGTCATTGACCCGATTGCTGCGTCAAACAACTTGGAAAGAGCTGGCTATTACACTGCGTTGTTTTCCTTGCTCTCGAATCAATGACAACACTCTGAATCCTGCATCTTGAAGTCACTTGGGTATAACTTAGGTTACACAACAAGCAAGATTATGAAAGCTTCACCTCACTAACGCTTTTAATGGCTCATTCTCCTAATCCAATAACTCTGTCACGATGTCGGTCTTTACAGAGTTAGCGATAAAGCAGTTTTCATGTGCCATATGATGCATTTTTTCTAACTGTTCACGTGTCGGCTGTTTGCCTCCTGAAAAGACAATGTTTGGTCTAAGTGTCACTTTTGAAACCCACTCTTTACCATTTTCTCCCGTTGTAAGTTCGCCCACCGCTTCATCTACGTAGGAGTCGATCACATAACGGCGTTTAGCAGCAATAGAGAGAAAGACCAGCATATGACAGCTTGAAAGTGCCGCAATAAACGCTTCTTCTGGGTCCACATTCTCAGCTACAGATAAAGGCAATGGAACAACATGAGGAGATGGCGAAGCAGGAACACAAAGCCCACCATCAAACTGCCAAACGTGCGCTCGGCTGTATTGATTATCACTGAAAATTTCGTCGGTTTGACGTTGCCATTTAATCACTGCGGTATGTTGACTCATTGCAATTCCCTGCCCTGTCGTTGCGCACTCCAAAAGGAGATGATTTCAAAAGAGAGCTAAGTAGACCACAACCTAAGGCTTACTCCCACTCACAAGGCAGAAAATGCGGGTATAGAGCGATCAAATCACTTGGTTTGAATCTGTTTGTTGCTTTCGGCAACGATCAATCAAGCGCTGCCCTTGATGAATATTAACTTGCAGTCGGTTGATCAACTTTTGCAGTTGTTCAATATCAGGAATCTGCTTGTTCTTAACTTGAGTTTCGATTTCTAGCGCCTGATTCGCCAGTGTGTCTAACCCAAGATTCAACGCCATCCCTTTGGTGGTGTGCAAGGTGCTGTAAAGTGACGATAAGTCTTCTGCCATGAAATACTCAATCAACTCATCAACCGATTTTTCGAAATCATTCACTATGCTTTCAAGCAGATCTAACAGTGCATCAGGCTCCTCTTTGAGCATTTCTACCGTCTCAGAATGAGTCAGCTCTTCTTCTGTCAGTCTCAGCCTCTCAATTGGTTCACGATGTAACTCAACCACGTTTTCAGCTTGATCCGATACGTCATTTTGCACTGGTAAACGAGAGGCAAACTGCTTGAGCGCATCAGCAAAGCTCTCTCGCTGTAATGGTTTGGTCAGTACATGGTCAGCACCCGCGTCGATAAAGTTATCGTGCGCTTCTCTAAACACATCGGCGGTGTAAGCAAACAATAAGGTCTTCACACCAATCTTCTCTCGGATAAATCGCGTCGCCTCAACCCCATTCATCTCCGGCATGTGATTGTCCATCAGTATCAAGTCATATTGGTTCTCTTGCGCTTTCTTAGTCGCAATCAAACCATTCTCAGCAATCTCGACCGTATGCCCTAACTTTTCGCAGAAACCTTTCGCCACAATCGCATTCACACGGTTGTCTTCGGCAAGGAGAATGTGCAGATTGCGTTTATTCTCCTGCTGTTGCTCAGCTTTGGTGTTTGGCATTGCCGGCTGTTCTTTCTCTACCCAAGGGATAGGAAGATCCACTAAAAACTGAGTCCCAATGCTCTCAACGCTCTTGAGCTTAATCTCTCCACTCATCAATTCAGTGAACTTTTTGACAATCGCGAGACCAAGCCCTGTACCTCCAAACTTACGCGTGGTAGAGGTATCAGCCTGTTCGAACGAGTTAAAAATGCGACCTTGTTTATCTTCCGGAATACCAATACCAGTGTCGTTCACCGAGAGGAGAAGACGTTTTCTTTGTTCATCAAGCTCAGCGCGGATCAATACATGCCCATCACCCGTAAACTTCACGGCATTGCCTGCGAGATTGAACAAGATCTGTCGAATACGCGCGCAGTCACCGTTAAACTCGATGTTTTCTGGCACTTCGTTCTCGACGTAAAGCTGAATGTTTTTCTCTTCGATTAAAGGCTGAATCGCACTACAAACTGGGGTTAGCACTTGAGGTAAATTGAATGGTGCGGCTTCTAGTTCCAACTTGTTCTCTTCAACTTTAGAAAAGTCCAAAATGTCATTGAGAATCGTCATGAGGTGCTGACCAGAGTCCAAGATCACTTTTACATGCTCTTTGGTTGTCTTTTCTTGAGTTTCGCTGGCGATGATTTGCGAAATGCCCAATACACCATTCATTGGCGTTCTTAACTCATGGCTCATGGTTGCTAAGAATTGTGACTTGGCTTTTGCCGCACGTTCCGCCTTTTCTGTCGCTTCAGTTAATTCGTCATTGAGATGTTTGAGCTTATTCACACGATGTTGAGTTTGCAGCACAAATACGGTTACCAATAAGATGATGGACAAAAGAACAAACACCCATGTGAGTCGAGCTTCACGCTGTGCGATCTCAAGTAACTGATGTTCAGAATACTCAACAAACTCAAAATAATGGCTTTCTAAAATCTTGTTAGTAAGCAACTCTATCTTTCGCTCACTTTGGCGCAGTCGATTCAAGAACAATGAGATGTTTTGACTTTGAGGATTATCGCCTTGTAATGCGGCATTGGTTAGAAAGTTAAAATAGTGCTTCTCTAACCAAGAGTCATCATTTTGCGCCGCAAACTGACGTTGATAAATATTGTGTAGAGTGAGTGACTCATACTGGTTTGCAACTTGAACACCAATTAACATGTCCAGGGTTTGCGTCGCATCGCGAACCTTACCATCAAATTGAGCTACGATATTTTTTACACGATTTTTCGTAGGCGTAAATTCAAACCAAATTGACTGTTTGAAAACCGTACATAGATTCTCGGCGGCAAGTTCAAGCTCAACCAAACTTTCGGTAATTTCGTACGTTTTTCTCTCTTCCATTGAATAGCGATTGACGACTCTGTCTCGGGCTTCTATCAAATGGTGACCAATTTCAGAAAGCGATGCGTGCAACCCTTGAGTATTTTTTGAATTCACATGGCTCATGCACGCTAACACCGCCATTACGGCAATAACGACGAATAAGGCGGCATTCACTAAACGGAATTTATTCATTTTCAAACACCTCCAAAATTGCAGGTCTTGGGGCGCTCAAGGTCTTAAGGAAGGCTTCGATATCTGCCACGTTATCGTCGCTCATCGTTACACCCAATTGAGTCTGCGACATGATTTGTATGGCATCCGATAACTTATCAATTTGCCCATTGTGAAAGTAAGGGCTGGTTTGTCCTACATTCCGTAAGCTTGCCACTCGAAAGTAGAACTTGTCTTCTCCATCAGAGGTTCTTAAATGCCGTCCTGTGTCGAGGTTGTCATCAGGTACTTGAAAATAACCAAACCGTTGAATCATCGCTCCGCCAATATTTCGTCCTTGATGACATTGAACACAACCCACTTGCTGAAAAGTCTCCCAGCCTCGTATTGCCTGTTCATTCATGGCATCCGTCTCACCAAGCAAATAAGCATCAAATGGAGAACTTGGCGTCTGGAGCCCTTTAACAAACTCTACAATTGCACGCTTAATGTTGTTCACATCAATACTTCGGTTATCCGCTTGCTTAAAAAGCGCCTGATATGACGGGTTGGTCTGAACATATTTTTCTATCTCTTCCCAATTAGAGTCCATCTCCAATGGGTTTTGAACTGGACCATCGATCTGAGCCATCAGCGAGTTTGCTGTACCATCCCATAGAAATCGATAATTTAAGGCGGCATTAAAAACGGAGATTGAATTGCGAGTGCCAACGCCATGCACCCCAGTAGAAACAGGCGTCAATTCTGCACCATTCGTCGAGAGATCATGGCAAGTCTCACAACTGATCGTGCCATTAGATGAAAGCTTTGGGTCTCGGAACAAGTGCCAACCAACTCGAGCTAGATCCATGTCGATCGTAGGTTTGCCATCAATTGGTTGCACCAACTGAAAATTCACTTCGTCATCATGCGTAGTACCAGCAATAGCGAAAGCGCAAAAACCTATCATCAAACATCCACATAACCCTTTTGTGGTAAGCCTTTTGTTCATAGTTCTGGGTATCCTTACCTAACCTCTTAATATGAACTTAGTTGCTTTTGACTTTTTTTCCATTACTGCCCGTATGGATATTGAGCACCCTCCCATAACTTATTGATTAATCGTGCGCAAGTTTGCACAAATCCTCCTCTTTAATATCAAGCGGAACTTGTCGACAGGACAAACATCCTTGATTGGCGGAAAGTGGCGAAAAGCTATACGATTCCGCCCCCTTTTTTGGATTCCGTCCTTGGCTGGAAATTTGAACCTAGTGAAACTTTTCGCTTTCATCACCGCATTACTTACTACTCTTTCATTCAACGCCTTTGCTCAAGACTTTCTGAGTTTTGAAGAGAGAGAATTTCTAAATAACAAAGAATCACTAAAAGTCGGTGTTCTCGAAGGTGACTGGCTACCCTATTGGGGAGACCTAGCATCAAAAGAAGGCATCAACATCGAATACGCGGAATCCATGCTGCACGACTTGCATGTTGGTGCTGAGTACGTGCCATATAAAAGCCTCAACACTTTATTTGATGGCTTGGAAAGCGGCGAAATCGACTTAACCGTCGGCTTTGTTGCGACTCAAAAACGTGCGCAACGCTTTCTGTATTCTCAACCTATTTTCAATACGCTAAGACTGATATGGCTTCGAGATGACAGCCTCGCAGACAAACCTCTTGATGAGCTGAAATGGGTTTGTGTTAAAGATTCCAGCGCGTGCGACCAAGTTCACGCGCTGGGGTTCAAACACGTTCATTCTGTTAAGAACAACTTAATGATGACAGCATCACTCAACAGTGGCGCTGCTGATGCAGCTGTCGTGGGTCTCTCTACACTGAGTTCTTACGGCTTTAAAAATCCGAATGGCGAACTTGTTGGTAAGGTGGTTTACAACCGATCTCTTAAACCGGGAGAGGTCACGGTGTTTACTGGCAAGAACTCATCAAAGCTGATGAGCATCATCGACAAGTACATTAAGCACTCGAAAGAGTCTAAACATAGTCGTTTACACATTGAAGCCAACATCAACATTCTTCACAACGAGTTGATGTTGGATATTTTGAAGCAGCAACAAGGGCACAAAACAGTTCGTTATACGATTCAAGATAACGTATACCCACTGTCTTACCTCGACCGAGAAACAGGTGAGCTAAAAGGCTATGTCCATGACTTATTAAAGCTTATGGAACAAAAGAGCATGATCAAATTCGAATACGTGCCAACGAATGGACGTGATGTGGATTTGATGCTTCAAGAAAAGATGGTCGATTTGCTGCCTGCAAGAAACATCAACCTAACAGATAAAAAGCGCTTTATTACCACTCGCACACTTGGGTTCCTTCAATATGGTTTTATTGAGTCACTCAACGAACGAGCGAAGAAATCCGTCGCGATTCTGGATCGTTCAGGGAACTTCTACCCTCATTTTCTCGAGCATCCAGAATATGAGTTTGCTGCGGTCTATAGAGAGTTTGACTGTTTGATGAAAGCGTTTGAAGACGGCGACATTTCTCACGCATTCGTCAACCAAAGCCTGATTGACAATCATTACTACGGTGGTCAAGGGGTGAAGTTTAAGCCAGCGACACCACCCAACGATATGCAGTTGAAAATCAAATTGGGTATGGAGTTAAGAAAAGACTCGGAGTTTCTGCGCAGAGTACTAAACACGGTACTTAAGATCACGACCGACGCTGAACTAAAACAGTTAATGGATCGCCACAATAAAGTAACGGTTCAATACGGTGTCGACAAAGAAACCGTCGTCATTTGGGCGTTGGGTGGCGTCTGCCTTTTGTTGGTTGCAGTACTGATTTACATCGTTAGAACCGGACATCTGACTCGAACCATCAAACGCAAAGAATACGAAACTCAGATTCGCCAAAAGCAAAACAAGTGGTTATCGTCCGTACTGGATCAACTGCCCAATAAAATTCTGATATCGGACGACAATAACAAGCAGATTCTGGCAAACAAGCCATTTATTAACATGCTTTCGCGCTGCAATGTCGATAAGAGCATTCCAGATGATGAACGAGAGCAAGTGCTCAAGTTGACCCGAGAGTGCGTAAACACAGATTCAGAAAGCTCAGAAACGTCTTTATGCTCTTTGGGAGACAAACACTACCGCGTTCGTAAGCAGACCCTACTCCACCCGGAAGAAGGGGCTCAATATTGCATGACGGTGTTTGATGACATCAGTGAACTTAAACAGAAAGAAACCGCACTGAAAGCATCCAACTTAAAGGCAATGCAAGCGATCGAGGCTCGCGAGCATTTTCTAGCCGTGGTTAGTCACGAACTCCGCACCCCAATCGCTGCAATGTTGGGCTTAATGGAGTTGTTAGAACAAGATTTAGAACGTTCAGAAAGCAAAGAGCTGCTAAAAAGCGCAATGCAATCTGCAGAGCGATTACAGCTGCACGTCAATGACATTCTAGATTTTTCGAAGATTGATGCGAACCAGCTTCAGTTGGATGTTCATGCAGGCAATGTTTATCAAGAGCTTGGTTCAACACTAAGAAGCTTTGAGAAAGCCATAGAGCAAAAATCGTTAACGTTTGAGTTGAACTGGACTCCGACGCCACATGCGCTGGTGGTTCTTGATTGGTTGCGAGTCAACCAGATCATCAATAACTTATTGAGCAATGCCGTTAAGTTCACCGAATACGGTAAAGTCATTGTGAGCGTCCATGTCAGCCAAAATCAGCTTGAATTTAGTGTAAAAGACACTGGATGCGGCATGAGCACGGCGCAATTGGCTGCTCTTTTCCAACCTTTTGTCCAAGGGGATAAAAGTATCAGTCGCCGCTTTGGGGGAACTGGGCTTGGTATGTCTATCGTCAAAAGCTTGGTCGACATCATGGAGGGCAGCATTAAGGTTGAAAGCCAAAAAGAGCAAGGCACAACCATCAAGGTGCAACTTCCGATGACCAGTCAACCGCTTGATTTGACTGCTTTGGTTCCGGTTTATACAGAAAGCAACCAAGTCCAGCGTTGGCTGAATACATGGCAAGTCACGCTAGATGAATTTGGGAGCAAGCATCATGTTGTCGAGGTAGATCCGCATTACTCTAATGTGTATCCCGATTTGATTTTGCAGAAATTGAACCGTAATACGACCACGCAAAGCCCTTTGGAACTAACAGAAGCGTATCATTGGGATGGTCGTGTGTTAGTCGTCGATGATGATGCTATCAATCGACTGCTATTTAAGCGTCAGTTTGAAAAGCTGGGGGTTAATTGCCAGCTTGCAGCCAGTGGCATCGAAGCCATTGAGGTGTTAGAACAAGCGCAAAGCGACAATACGATCACCTCTTTTAGTTTGGTGATTACTGACTGCCACATGCCTGATATGGACGGCTACCAACTGACTAAGGCACTCAAAGCAGATAGTAAGTTTGCCTCTATTCCCGTTGTAGCGTGTACCGCAGAAAACTCACGTAATGTGATTGAAAAAGCGGAACACAATGGCATGGAAACAGTACTGTTTAAGCCATATAACTTGGGCGATCTACAAGCCTTATGCGAGCAATACTTATCGAGAGCGTTTAACAGTGAACGCCAAGAAGACTGGCTTGAAGACTACAGCTACGAAGAAAAGCTCGAAATGGCACAGGTGATTTGTGAGGCTTTGAGCAACGATATTGCGTTGATTCAGTCTGGAGAAGAAAGCCTCAAGTCCATCGCGCACCGCATCAAGGGATCTGCCGCCGCCCTCAACTTAGTCCAGCTTGGATATGTGGCAATGCAATGTGAGTCTTCAGTAGGCAGTGAGCAAGAAACTCAGGCTCGCACCGCGCTTATCAACGAATTAGAAACCATAGTCAGTACCACACAACAGTGGCTGGAAATGAGTGAGAGCAATTAATTGAATATTTTGATTGTTGAAGACGATCGATTACAAGCAACTAATCTTAAGATTTTGCTCAATCGTCTGTTTGAGGGCACGATTACTATCGTCCATCGAGGTGCTGAAGTCACGACCATTTGCGAGACTCACCCTGTCGATCTGATGTTCTGCGATATTGATTTGCCAGACATTAACGGGGTGAACCTGTTGTCCAACCTAGCAGAAAGCGCTCGCCCTAAAGGTGTCGTGATTTTAAGTGCAATGAGCCAAGATGTGGTCGAAATCACCTACAACATGTGTTTGTCTGCGGGTTATGGCTTTGTTCGAGCGTTAACTAAGCCGATCTCTCATCAGCAGTTGAATCAGATCTTTAATGAGTTCAAACAATACACATTGGAAGAACAAGTGGTGTCCTTGCCCATTTTGATAGGTAGGGATGAAATTAGCACTGCTTTTGAGCAAGGTTGGTTTCTCAACTATTACCAACCTCAATACTCCGCGAAAGATAACCGCCTGATCGGCGTCGAAGCATTAGTGCGTTGTCGACATCCACAACACGGCATTATTGCACCTGCACAGTTTATTACTGAGATTCAGGCTCGTAACGAGTTAGATAAGCTGTTCTGGATTGTATTAGAGAACGCGCTGCAAGACATGTCTCAACTGAAGGTAAATATCAATTTATCGGTAAACATGAATCAAAAGACACTCAAGCAACCTATGAGTGCTCGCTTGTTTGCGTTGTGCGATCAATACCAAATCGCACCTGAACGCATCACGCTTGAACTCACCGAGGATGAAGTATACGACTGCAGCGTCACGTCCTTGGCGAATCTCGCTAACTTACGTTTAACAGGCGTTGGCTTAGCGATTGACGATTTTGGTACGGGTTACTCATCACTCAGCCAACTGGCAACACTGCCATACACCGAGTTGAAAATTGACCGCCAGTTCATCAAAGATGCGTTGACGAACTTCAAAAGCCAGCAGATCACCATATCGAGCCTACATCTAGCTAAGTCTTTGGGGCTTAAGTCAGTGGCAGAGGGTGTGGAAGACACTGAAACGTTAAGTTATTTGCGCGAACTTGGTGTGGAACTGTACCAAGGATTTGTTCGCTGTCGCCCTATTCCCTTTGAGCAGTTGGAAGCTTTGATCTAATTCTAGCCAGTGACTGTTCATTCGCGGTCACATGGTTCATATGATGAGTCTCTTTGAAATGAATACCAAATCTTTCTCACAGTACAATGTGTTAATCGTCGACGATGCACCTATCGTGGTACTGACATTACGTAACATGCTGACCAAGCTTGGCTTTTCTGACAAACGCATCTTCACCGCTCGCTTAGCCAAGGGGGCGGTTTCCATTGCTCACCAAGAGCGTATCGATCTGATCATTTGTGACTATAACTTCGGTCGAGGTATGAATGGCAAGCAGCTGTTTGAAGAACTAAAACATCTCAAATTACTCAACCATGACACGGTGTTTATTCTAGTGACCGGTGAAAGTTCTGCGACCATCGTACGCGCTATTATCGAGCTAAAACCAGACGAGTACCTACTCAAACCTTTTAATTCCATTACGTTGCGAGAACGCATCTCAGCAGCGGTGAAACGCAAGAACGTGTTGCAGGCTATCTATCAAGCAGAACTCAACAACGACTCTCACGCCGGTTTAGAAGCATGTGAAGAGCTGATGCCTTTTCATCCCGAGTATTTTTTCATCATTGAGAAGTTCCGTGCCGATTTCTTAACGCGCCTAAAGCTGTATCACGAAGCCAAAATCGTCTACGAACAAGTCATTGAACGCAAAGACGTTAACTGGGCCAAAATTGGCTTGGCGAACACGCTGGTCTCTCTGGGTGAAAACGACGAAGCACAACGCCTAGTACGTACCTTGCTAGAAGAGTCTCCTAACAATGTTGAAGTCCGTGAATGTGCCGCAAACTTCAACATGCTTAACCGTGAAGTGCCGAGTGCAATCAGACACTTAGAGCTAGCAAACAGCTTGGTTGAAGGCAATTCAGAACGTGAACTTGTAATCGTTAACTTGTGCCTAGCAGAGCACGATTATCACTCAGCATTGCAGCACTATCACGCTTACATGGAGATCAACAAAGATACCTATCGCAACAACACCTTCTCTAAGCTGAATTTGATCCGAATTTTGCTTTATTGCGTGCGAAAATTAGAAGGTCGCGAGGATTTACTGGCTCAGGCAAAAAGTCTGTTTAAATCCATCACAAATGGCCCAGAAAACAAGGCAATTAAGGACGAATTGGATTTGATTGCTGCGCACATTGCCATTGAGGAAAACCAGTACGTTGCAGCGTTTAAAGTGCTCAGTGATTTGTATCGTCGTAAGCCTTTCGCTCACTTTTATGCGCAGTTTCACCTTGCTTGGTTATTGCATGAGATGAACTTCGAATCTGAGTTCTCTCAAGCCATCACTTGGTGTTTTGAAAATCTACAAACCGACTCAAGCGATACGATTCTATCGAGTAAAATTGCCCTTGGTCGCTCTTTAGAAACCGACAACGCGGAGCGCCAAGCTTGGATGCAAGAACAGTACAAAAAGATTCGTGCAGCCGAGCAAGATTACCAAGCTTTGATCGACGCATTAATTGAGCTTCAAGCACGTTGTCCACTGCTAAGAACCGTGTGTATTAACATCATCAAAGTACTAACACGAGCTTTTCCAAGCAACAAATCGTCATTAGAGGTCGAACTGCTGATCAAGCGCTGCGACAACATTGTGAAGCGATTGGTTTCTAGTGAAGAACTTGAGAAAAGCGGCTACGACAAGTTTCTTTTTCTGGCTCAAGATCGATGTCAACAGATGTCTGTGGTCAACACCCCACCTACGCAACCAGAACTGGCAAACTAGACAGTAAAAAGGGGCACGATGCCCCTTTCATTTCAGATTACAGATTGAAGAAACGATTAATCCAAGTCACCTGACCGAACGCAATCAAATCGTAGATAGTGAAGAACACCGCACAGATAACGGCAAGCTTCACCAATCGAATCGCAATTAACATCATAACTTCCCACTTATCTTCTTGTTTGAGTGTCGTTGATTCCTCGCAGTTTACTGGTTTTCTTACGAACCACAACGCATGAAAACCCAGATTACGTGAGAAAGTGTGTATCACAGCTTAAGCCTCACCCTTGTACATTTGCTTATACATTTGGAGGCGACGGATAAATCCATTCTCCCGCCTACTCGTATCTATACCCAAGTAACCTCGAGATGCTAGGTTCAGCGAGACTGACTTGGTTTGTAGACGCGGCGGCGATTTAAAGGTTTAGTGGGTCTAAATCAAGAATCAACAACAAAGTATACAAGCCAAGGCAGCTCGCCCTTTGGGAGCGTGTCATTGACCCGATTGCTGCGTCAAACAACTTGGAAAGAGCTAGCTATTACACCGCGTTGTTTTCCTTGCTCTCGAATCAATGACAACGCTCTGAATCCTGCATCTTGAAGTCACTTGGGTATATACTTTAAATAGCGTTTTCAATAAGTCCCAGTGGTAACACAAGGAGGGCTGTATGAAACAGATACGATTGTGGCTTCTTCCTCTACTCTTGTTTGCCAGCCAAGCGCTAGCGAGCACCGTTTGGGTATTGCCAGTCAAAGGCGCGATTGGTCCTGCTCTGAGTGATTATCTGTCGCGAGAGATTGAAGAGGCTCAGCAAAACGGCGTCGACCTCATCATTCTAAAAATGGACACCCCCGGCGGACTTGATAGCTCAATGAGAGACATAATTCACGCCATCACTACTTCTTCCGTACCCATTGCAACTTGGGTTGGTCCGTCAGGCTCTCGGGCAGCCAGCGCTGGCACCTACATTCTGCTGGCAAGTCATGTCGCTGCGATGGCAGAAGCCACCAATCTAGGCTCAGCTACGCCCGTTTCACTAGGCGGCGCACCGCAACAGCCTTCTAGTGCTGACGACAAAGACAATGACGAATCGAATGATGAATCATCAGGCAAAAACTCCGACGAAGTACCTGCCAAAACCGCAATGGAAAAGAAAGTCATCAATGACGCCAGAGCATATATCAAAGGCTTGGCTCGCTTGCATGGCAGAAACGCAGAGTGGGCAGAGAAAGCCGTCAGCGAAGCTGCAAACATAGACGCTTCAGAAGCGTTAGAATTAAACGTTATTGATTACATTGCTAATTCGCCCGAAGACTTGGTCACTACCATCGATGGCACAGAGGTCAAAGTGAACGGCAAGCCGTACAAGCTGACGTTAGATAACCCAATGTGGGTGGAACGCGTCCCCGACTGGCGTGCAGAAATGTTGGCGGTGATCACCAATCCCAACGTAGCTTACATCCTGATGCTGATTGGTATTTACGGACTGTTATTAGAGTTCTACAACCCTGGTATCGGCTTGCCAGGTGTGCTCGGTGGGATTTGCCTATTGCTAGCCATGTATGCCCTACAAATGATGCCCGTGAATTACGTTGGTTTAGGGTTACTATTGCTCGGTATTGCTCTGATGATTGCTGAAGCCTTTAACCCGAGCTTTGGCATACTCGGGTTAGGTGGCGTCGTTGCGTTTGTTCTCGGCTCGATCTTCCTAATGGATAGCGACATCCCCGGCTTCCAAATCGCTCTGCCATTAATCATTGGTATCGCTGTTTTCTCTGCCGGCTTAATCGTTATTACCGTTGGCTTGCTTCTTAAAATTCGCAGCAAAAAAGCCACCACCGGACTAGAAACCTACCCGGGCAAACTCGCTGTTGTGAGCGATGATTTTGTTGATGGAACAGGGCTTGTCCAGCTGGATGGTGCTTTGTGGCAAGCCAAAGCTGACGCACAGCTCAAACAAGGAGACCACGTCACCGTGGTAACCATAAAAGGGTTGACCCTAACCGTGAAACCCAGTGACCGCCCTAAGGAATAGGAGGCGCTTATGATGCTCTACACTGTTGCCGTTATCATTGTTTTATTGGTTGCACTGGCAACGCAAATGTTCAAGGTGCTGCGTGAGTACGAGCGCGGCGTGGTGTTCTTCCTCGGTCGCTTCCAAGAAGTAAAAGGACCGGGCTTGATCATCTTGATCCCTTTCATTCAACAAATGGTTCGTGTCGACTTACGCACCATCGTACTGGATGTTCCGACTCAAGATTTGATCACCCGTGACAACGTATCGGTCCGAGTCAACGCCGTGGTTTACTTCCGAGTGGTCGACCCACAAATGGCGATCAATAACATCGAAAGCTACAGCGATGCCACCAGCCAGTTAGCACAGACAACATTACGTTCTGTACTTGGTCAACATGAACTGGATGAATTGCTTTCTGAACGTGAACGCCTCAATAAAGACCTGCAATCCATCCTCGACCAGCAAACTGACGATTGGGGTATCAAGATCGCAACGGTTGAGGTGAAACACGTTGATCTTAACGACAGCATGGTGCGCGCCCTTGCCCGCCAAGCCGAAGCCGAGCGTAACCGCCGTGCGAAGATCATCCACGCAACTGGTGAGTTGGAAGCTTCTAACAAGCTAAAAGAAGCGGCAGAAATGCTCAACGAAGCACCTAACGCCTTACAGCTTCGATACATGCAGACACTCACTGAGATCACCACAGACAAGACATCGACTATCATCTTCCCAATGCCGATTAATCTCGTCGAAGCAGTTTCCGATATCGCCAAGGCTGTGAAGAAAAATCAGAGAGAGTCGGAACAAGAAAAAGAGTAAACCTGGTGGTCACTGAACAGGGAAGTAGAAAAAGGGAGTAGCTGTGTTCTACTCCCTTTACGAGTTCAACATTGATTGAACTTATGCGTCGGTGCACTCTTTCTTCATAATTGCCAATCCAGTTTCAAAGCAGTGACGCCACGCATACTCGACCCTTTCATCAAAGTCAGGATCACATTGGGCGACGGTTTCTAACAGGCTTTCAAACCAGACATCGATGTCTTCAGGGGCGACGCCAATATTGTTATGCCCGTGCTTGTGCCCGTATTTCCGCATCATATCTCGAGCATCTACAGAGGTATCCGCCATCATCACAAACACGATAGACCCTTTAAGCATCCGGATTTGCTTCTTCATATCCACGCCATCGAACTTTTGTCTGAAGTTCTCACCTTTCGACCAAAAGTTCTCATAGAACAAATCAAAGAAGTCCTCATGGGTAACACAGCGTTCATAGCTGTTGTTAAAAACTTCGATTACGTTCATCCCCTAGCCTCCAACCAACTTATCTATTTTCATTATGAATGTAATTTGATAATCCTACCAAGCTCGTTGGGACGGTTTTGTGGTTTCTGAACGTCGGCATACGAAGAATGCCAACCTGCCCTTCAGCCGTTCAAATTCGATTTTCAATAAAAAATAGAAAGTGATTTAAACGAAACACGTATTATCAATTCGATAAAAGTCGATATTATGGACTCACTTTCGAGGTACGCATGGTTGTCGATGCTAAGCGCATCCTCATTTGTCTAATAATATTAAGAGGATATAAACGTGTCTCATCAAATCATTACAGACCTAAACAACCGTTACACAGCTAAAAAATACGACGAAGAGAAGCGCATCTCTCAAGAAGATATGGCAATCATCAAAGAAGCAATCCGCCTATCTGCGTCTTCTATCAACTCTCAGCCTTGGAAATTCATCGTAATTGAGAGCGACGAAGCGAAACAGCGTTTCCACGACACGTTTGCTAACATGCACCAATTCAACCAACCGCATGCTAAAGCAGCATCTCACACTATTCTGCTAGCGTACGATCCAAAATTCACTAAAGAGAAATTCGCGAAGCGTGTTGATGCTGAAGTAACTTCTGGTCACCTACCAGCAGACATGTACGACATGTTCATGGGTGCTTTCGCATTTGCTGAAGCAAACACAGATGAGAGCGGCTACAACGGCGGCTGGACGAAAGCGCAAGTTTACATCGCGCTTGGTAACCTACTACACACACTAGCGCGTCTAGGTATCGACTCTACTCCAATGGAAGGTGTTGACCCAACACTGATCGGCGAAGAGTTCAAAGCAGAACTAGACGGTCACGTATGTGAAGTTGCACTAGCAATCGGCTACCACAAAGACGGCGAAGACTACAACCACGGTCTACCAAAAGCACGTCTAAACATGGATGACGTAATTACTACTCTTTAATGAGTATCGTCTCCTCGCTCCTGGGTTCCTAGCCTAGAGCTTAGCTATCTAAATCATTGTTCAAATTGAAAGAGCCGTACTTCTTAGTGTCTCAGTCTAAGAGTACGGCTCTTTTTTTGTTTTGCTGAGGGGGAATCAACAAACGTTTTGAGATAAGAGACAGCTACGCCACTTGCTTGGACTTAAAGTTCCCAAGCAGCGCGTCGTACAATTCGTTATCACTCAGCACCCCGACTAGCTTGTTATCTTCCACCAGCAAGATAGGTTGATTGCTGCGTTGCTTTAGTTCAATCGCCTCACGCATGCTGATATCTGGATTGGCTTGAACGACGGTGCTTTCGCCGATGTCATCGAGTGTGGTTGAATCGCTTTCCCAATTCACCAATGACTTGTCAGAATCCACCAGCGTGACACCTTTCGGCTCTTGCTCGACCCAAATCTGCTTATCTGCACACACCAATACGCGGTCATTCTGATGCTTAAGCTCGGTGTGCGCTTGCATCAGTGAACGACCTTTCAATACGTTGAGCGGATTCGTGTGAGCCACAAAGTCCGCCACATAGTCGTTTTCTGGCGCAAGGATGATTTGCTCAGGCTTGCCGTGTTGAATCAGTTTGCCCGATTCCATAATGGCAATGTTGTTGCCGATTTTCAGCGCTTCGTCTAGGTCGTGGCTCACAAACAAAATCGTCTTGTTGAGCTTCTCTTGCAGTTGAATCAATTCATCTTGAAGCTGAGCGCGAATCAAAGGATCGAGTGCAGAAAACGGTTCATCCATTAGTAGGATGTCAGTATCCATAGCAAAGGCACGAGCCAAGCCAACACGCTGCTGCATACCGCCAGAAAGCTCATGCGGGAATTTACTCTCCCACTCGCTTAGCCCAACCATTTCAAGTTGTTCACGCGCTTTTTTACGACGTTCCGCTTTACCAATGCCCTGCATCTCAAGACCAAACGCCACGTTATCCAATACCGTTAACCACGGCATAAGCGCAAACTTTTGGAACACCATCGACACACGGTGAGTACGCAAGTTACGTAGAGTCTGCTCGTCACAATTGGCAAGCTCTACCATATCGTCGCCATCTTTGATTTTGAGTGAGCCACGAGAGATCTCATTCAAACCATTAACGGCACGAAGCAAACTTGATTTACCCGAGCCGGAAAGCCCCATCAATACACAGATCTCACCTTGTTTGACGCTCATTGAGACCTTATCAACACCAACCACTTGTCCAGTTTCATCAATGATCTCTTGGCGAGACTTGCCTTGGTCGAGTAACGCTAATGCTTGCTCTTGCTGCTGCCCAAACACAACGTCGAGGTTTTCAATCGTAATTGCATCCATGTTATGCCTCCTTCTGGTTTGGTGCTTTGCACAGGCGATCGAGAATAATCGCGACCAAAACTATCGCTAAACCGGCTTCAAAGCCTTGGGAAATGTTCACAGTGTTCAGTGCTCGTACGACTGGTTTACCCAGACCATCAGCACCGACTAGCGCAGCAATCACCACCATAGAAAGCGACAACATGATGCACTGAGTCACACCCGCCATAATACTTGGCAATGCTGCTGGGAGTTCGACTTTGAATAGCAATTTCATACGGCTGGCACCAAAGGCTTTACCCGCTTCAATCAACTCTTCTGGCACTTTGGTAATGCCAAGGTAAGTCAGACGAATCGGCGCGGCGATGGCAAAGATAATGGTAGAAATCAGCCCCGGTACGATACCTAAACCAAATAGAACCAATGTTGGGATCAGGTACACAAACGTTGGTACGGTCTGCATTAGATCGAGTATCGGGCGCAATAAGGTATACAACCACGGGCGATGCGCCGCCATGATGCCGAGCGGCACGCCAATTAATACGGAAATCGTTGTCGCAGCGAAGACGAGAACAAAGGTTTCCAGCATTTCTTGCCAGTAGCCGAGGTTAAGAATAGTCAGCAGCGCCAGCACGATAAACACAACTAAAGGAATGCTGCGGTGTAGGAACCACGCGATCGCTGCGGTCATGATGATTGGTGCTGCCGGTGGCATCCATTTGAAAATATCCACCACGAACAGAATGATGGTTTCGAGAAAAATAGAGATAGCATCAAAGAAACCCGACGCATTCATGGTTAACCAATCTACGCCTGTTTCCATCCATTCGCCCAACGGAAGTTTGTTGTCCGTAATAAAATTCACAATAAAACCTTTGTGTTAATAGGCGGGCATCACTGCCCACCTTTCCCTAAAGAGAGGAATGATTAA
The DNA here is from genome assembly GCF_027587135.1 of Vibrio sp. MM46. Classification (NCBI taxonomy): domain Bacteria; kingdom Pseudomonadati; phylum Pseudomonadota; class Gammaproteobacteria; order Vibrionales; family Vibrionaceae; genus Vibrio; species Vibrio sp. MM46. The sequence continues at coordinate 16,087 of NZ_JAPPTO010000020.1, read as the reverse complement.
GCGTTTGTTTTTAGGTAAGAAGTAATCGCTTGTTTTGCATCTTTGCCGTCTAGCGTCTTCACGCCTTCTAGCCATGCTTCAAATTGTTGTGGGTTAGCATTCAACCACTCTTGTGCTGCTTTCGCTGGCTTCTGTTTTTGGTTCAGAATCGCTTCCATCAACTGGTTTTCCATCTCTAGGCTGAACTCTAGATTCTTAAGCAGTTGACCCACGTTTTGACACTCAGATAGGTAGTCTTGGCGCACGTTGGTGTAAACATTGGCACCACCGTAGTTAGGACCAAAGAAGTCGTCACCGCCAGATAGGTACTCCATCTCAACATTGCTGTTCATTGGGTGTGGAGCCCAACCTAGGTAAACGATCCATTGGTTGCGACGCACTGCACGAGACACCTGAGACACCATGCCCGCTTCGCTTGATTCCACTAGGCTGAAGTCTTTCAAGCCGAATGCATCGCTGTCGATCATATCTTGGATAAGGCGGTTGCCATCGTTACCCGGCTCAATACCGTAGATGCGGTCTTTGAATTTGTCGGCATGTTTTGCCAAGTCAGCAAAGCTTTTCACACCCGCGTCGTACACGTACTTTGGCACGGCTAGGGTGTATTTTGCGCCCTCTAGGTTTGCGCGAACGGTTTCCACTGTGCCAGCTTCACGATATTTGGCGATATCGCCTTCCATGGTTGGCATCCAGTTACCTAGGAATACGTCAATGTCGCCGTTTGCCATTGAAGAGTACGTCACAGGTACAGACAGAAGATCGGTCTTGGTTTTGTAGCCCAAGCCTTTTAGCAGCTCAGAAGTAACTGCAGTAGTTGCAGTAATGTCCGTCCAGCCTACATCGGCAAATCGAACAGTTTCACATTGGTTAGCGTAAGCACCTGTCGCTACTGCAGTCAGCGCGATAGATGAAAAGATTTTTGTCATCGTAGACATGTTTAAATTCCTTGTAATGATTACTGACTTTATGAGATTGAGCTTAAGTCTCTTTTCGGCGGACGCATTCTTTGCGTCTCTTGCCAGTTCGGAGCAATCCAAACTGGTGTGTTATTCGATTCTTCGAGTACGTTCCCCAAGATCATGTCCGCTGCACGCTCTGCAACCATGATGGTTGGTGCGTTTAAGTTGCCATTCGGAATCGTTGGGAAGATAGATGAATCCACCACGCGCAAGCCTTCAATACCACGCACTTGGCAAGCTTCATTCAGAACTGCCATTGGGTCATCGTCTGCGCCCATTTTGCAGCTACACGATGGGTGGTAAGCACTTTCCACGTTTTGCTTTACCCATTCATCAATCGCGTCATCGCTGGTGATGTTAAGACCGGGCTGGATCTCTTCACCACGGAACGCATCCATTGCTGGTTGGTTGAGGATTTCACGAGTTAAACGAATACAGTCTCGCCAATCCTGCTTATCTTGTTCCGTCGAGATGTAATTGAACTCGATCTTTGGCTTGTCATTTGGGTTGGCAGAAACCACTTCGACACTGCCGCGACTCTCTGGCTTGTTTGGACCAACATGCACTTGGAAGCCGTGACCATCAAACGCAGCACGCCCGTCATAACGCATTGCTGCTGGTAGGAAGTGATATTGAATGTTTGGCGATTTCAACCCTTCACGAGAACGGATGAACGCACACGATTCAAAGTGGTTGGTTGCGCCCAGACCTTTGCGTGTCAGAATCCACTCCGTACCAATCAAACCTTTGCTGATCAAACCTAACTTGCTGTTTAGCGTGATCGGCTGTTTGCAGTGGTACTGGAAGTACACTTCAAGGTGGTCTTGCAAATTTTTACCCACGCCTTCTAGCGCGTGTTTCACTTCAATGCCCGCTTTTTCAAGCACAGTCTTAGGACCAATACCCGAGAGTTGCAGCAGTTGTACTGAACCGATAGAACCTGCGCTCGACACAACCTCTTTGTTGGCGAAACACTGTTTGATTTTGCCAGATTGTTCAAACTCAATGCCGACCGCTTTCTTGCCTTCCAGCAAAATACGGTGAGCCGTTACGCCTTTCATCAAAGTGAAGTTACTACGCCTTTTTGCACGGCTTAAGTAAGCGTTAGATGTAGAAGCTCGCACACCTTTGTCTACCGTCATGTGCATAGGACCGAAGCCCTCTTGCTGGTAACCGTTATAGTCTTGCGTTTCTGGGTAGCCTGCATCTTTACCCGCTTCAATAAAAGCTTGGTAAAGTGGGTTCAACTTCATGTCGTTGCCGTTGCATGTCCCTACTGGACCGCTGTCGCCACGGTATTGGTCTGCGCCGCCTGTCCATGTTTCCGCTTTACGGAAGTACGGCAGACAAGCTTGGTAGTTCCAGCCTTTTGCACCTTCCGCTTCCCATTCGTCAAAGTCACAAGCATGACCACGAACATAAACCATGCCGTTAATCGAAGAGCTGCCGCCTAACACTTTGCCGCGTGGACAATGCAGTTGGCGTCCGTCTAACCCCTCTTCTGCAACAGTTTCGAACTGCCATGCGTACTTTTCGGTGTTCATTGGGTATGACAACGCTGTTGGCATTTGGATGAAGATGCTCTTGTCTGAGCCACCCGCTTCCAGCAGTAAGACTTGGTGCTGACCGGTTTCACTCAGGCGATCCGCCAAAACACAGCCTGCCGAACCAGCACCGACAATGATGTAATCGTAGTGTTGTTGCATTACAAATCCTCCAGACTGATTAGGCGTAAGGGCTATCGAAATCACCCAAATGCACTAACACGCTCTTGGTTTGGGTGTAATGCTTAAGGGTTTCAACGCCGTTTTCACGTCCAATGCCAGAAAGCTTGTAGCCGCCAACTGGCATTTCAGCTGGAGAATCGCCCCAAGTGTTAATCCAACAGATTCCTGCTTGGATTTGATGAATGACGCGGTGTGCACGAGAGAGGTTTTGCGTGAACACGCCAGCTGCCAGTCCGTAATCGGTGTTGTTAGCGCGTGCAATCACTTCGTCTTCGCCACTGAACTTAAGCACTGACATTACGGGACCAAAGATCTCTTGCTGCACGTGCGGCATGTCGTCTTCGCAATCAATGAAAACCGTTGGCACAACAAAATTACCGCTCGCCAAGCCGTTTTCTGTGACTTTGTAGCCTCCAGTCAGCAGCGTTGCTTTGCTTGCTTTCGCTTGTTCAATTGCAGAAAGAACTTTTGATTCGTGCTCTTTGGAAATTAGCGCGCCAATTTGGGTCTGCTCATCAAGCGGATCTCCAACCACCAGCAGTTCGGTACGTTTCTTAAGTTGAGCGACAAACTCATCATAAATACCTTCATGCACGAACACGCGAGTACCGTGTGTACAAACCTCACCTTGGGTGTAGAAGTTCGCGACCATTGCAGCAGAAACCGCGTCGTCTAGCTTGGCATCATCAAAAACGATCATTGGTGATTTGCCGCCAAGCTCCATAGTGACTTGCTTTAGCGTATTGGCACTGTCACCCATCACGACTTTGCCCGTACCGGATTCGCCCGTGAAAGAGACTTTAGCGATGTCAGGATGTGCGGTGAGCATTTGCCCCACTCGGTAATCACCTTGAATAACGTTGAACACGCCATCAGGCAACCCAGCTTCGCTGTAGATTTCTGCCAGCTTGAGTGCGGTTAACGGGGTTTCTTCTGATGGCTTAAAGATCATCGCATTACCCGCAGCAAGCGCAGGAGCTGATTTCCACATCGCGATTTGAATTGGGTAGTTCCACGCACCAATACCTGCACAAATGCCCAGAGGCTCGCGGCGAGTATAGAAAAACTGCGATTCATTCAGCGGTTGCTGTTCGCCATGCATGCTAGGCGCAAGACCTGCGTAGTACTCGATCACATCTGCGCCCGTTGCAATGTCTACGCAATTCGCTTCTTGAATCGGTTTGCCCGTATCCGCGACTTCTAATGCTGCCAATTCGTCGTTTCTTTCACGAAGTAGCGCCACCGCTTTAAGCAGGATACGACTGCGCTCTGTCGCCGTCATGGCAGACCAAATCGCAAAGCCGCGCTTGGCAGATTCAATTGCCGCTTGCATATCTTGCTGGTTAGCCTGCTTCACATTCGCAAGCGGCTCACCATTGGCTGGATTGTATGTGGTGAAGTGTTCTTCCGAGCATCCTAGGTGCATGGCACCATCGATGTAGTGTGCTTTCATATCCATTTGAAGGTTTGACTCTTTATTTTTGTTTTGAGTAGAACGTGAGTTGTTTATCGAGATAGTCGTTGATGATGACGCGTGCTTTCTCGGCATCGATGCCTTGCGGGTTGAGCGTTCCGCGCAGCCAAATGCCATCAATCAGTGACGCAATACCATGCGCTACTAGCTCTGCTTGGTCATTATCCAGCAAAGCTTTTAATTCTTTTTTTAGGTGAGAAAGGAGGCGTCGTTCATTCACTCGTTGCAGACGTTTGAGCTGGGCGTCATGCATGGAGTACGACCAGAATGCCAACCAAGTTTTTGCCACTTGGTTCTCGGCTTGGAAACCCACAAAGTTGCCGTCGATGATGGCATTAATACGTTGATGATGCGCATCAGCCGGCAGCTGGCTTAGGTTCTCTTTGATGGTGGCAGAAAGCTGGCGCAGGATTTCACGCATGGTCTCTTCTAACAAGCCGTGCTTTCCACCGAAATAGTGATTAATGATCCCTGTTGATACCCCTGCTTCTTTGCTGATCAACGAGATACTCGCGGAGTGCAAACCTACTCTGTCGATGACCGACATCGTCGCTTTGACTAGCTGCGGTTTTCTGATTTCAGGCATCCCAACCTTGGGCATTTTGCATCCTTGTTGTTTTTAATTGAACGGTTAGTTAAATATAAAATGCCTTAAATTTAGTTCGAACTCAAACTAATTATCTAGAAAAAATGACAGATACAGCCGAATCATTTCGACCACAATCATTACTAAAACTTGAGAAAAGATAGAATTTATGAAGATTTAACAAGTAAAAACAGAAAAACAAAAACCTTTAAAAATCAACAATTATAACATTTATAACGCAAATTATAGATACAAAGACTCATGAGAACCCCGTTCTTATCAAAAGTACAAGCAAAGACAAATACAACGAGCTCAAATATTTTCTACACATTTTATTTTTAAGTTTGTTAATTGACCAAGGAATGGCATACCACTTCGCCACAGCGAATCTACAGCAACAAAATGTAAACGTTTCGTGTCAATTAAAATCGCCCAGTACAGCAAGGAAAACAACGAACCGGAATAGCTAGGTGTCTCCGAGTCGTTTGACGCCCCTATTTAGTTAACTAAGAGCGAGCTTCAGCAAAACGACTTTCATTTTCGCACTCAATATTTCTGCTGAATTTGATTCAGCAATCAAAAAGATCATTAAAAAACCCTCTAATGAGCATATTGATCACAACTCATATCAGCCTACTTTGCTCAGAAATAGCGCAATTTATATAATAATGCTGAATCGATTCAGCAATACTTAGATTTGAAAAATAAATAAGGAATAAAGGATGAAAAATTCGTACATCGCTTGTACCGCTATGCTACTCGGACTCACTACCCTACCTGTTTCTTCAGCAGAATTTGTTCTAACTAATTCTGCTTTAAATCAAGACGTTGGAGATTGGAAAATGACTAGTCGCTCCCTCGGCTTTAATCCAGACTTGCCCTTCAGCATTGAAAAAAAACGTTTGCACGGTGGAAAACAATTTGGTGTTGATGTTCTCGTCATAGACAACGGCATTTTGGAAGTTACCCTTATCCCAACTCGTGGGATGGGCATCTTTGATGTCAAAATGGATGGAGAGCGAATTCTTGGCTGGGACTCACCTGTCAAAGAGATCGTAAACCCAGCATTCATCGAGCTGGAAAGTCGCAATGGTCTTGGCTGGCTCGATGGGTTCAATGAAATGCTTGTACGTTGTGGGTATGAATGGACAGGTCACCCGGGCGTTGATGATAACGGTCAGCTTCTAAGCCTGCATGGTCGAGTCCAAAATACACCCGCTTCTACAGTAAAAGTGATCATTGATGATAATCCCCCACACAGAATTAGGGTGCAAGGTACCGTTTCAGAACGCACTTTCAAAAAAGCAGAACTGGTGACTCATACAGAGTTATCAATACTGCCAGGTAGCAACTCATTCTCTCTACACGATAAGTTAACCAACATGTCTGACTACGATGACGAGTACCAGATTATTTACCACTCTAACTTTGGTAGACCTATTCTTGAAAAAGGGGCGAAGTTTTCCGCAGCAGTCAAGGAAGTCTCTCCATTCAACAACTACGCAAAGGCGGGCTTAGATAGTTGGCAAACCTATCAAGGACCAACAAAAGGCTACGATGAAATGGTATTTAACTTGAAGCCAATAGGTGACGATTCCGGACAAAGTTTAGCGGTGCTTCACAACAAAAAAAGCGATAAAGGTGTGGCGCTCAGTTATAACGTAGAGCAACTGCCTGTACTGACACTATGGAAAAATACTGATACATACAAACAGGGTTATGTGACCGGCATTGAGCCCGGAACCAGTTACGCCTACAACACGAAGTACCAACGCCCATTAGGCTTAGTTCCAACCATACGAGCAGGTGAAAGCAAATACTTTGATCTAACCTACTCAGTACTTAGAAACCAAAATGAAGTCAAACAAGCACTCACTGAAGTCGCTAAAATCCAACAGGGTCAAAAAGTGGAACTGATCAGCAAGCCACTCGTAAACCTAGATAATTAACAATGCTTCAGCAATAAAAGGAGCCGCGATGTGCGGCTCTTAATCTAATGTATGCTTTAGGAAGTCGACTATCGAGAACTAGTAGCAATCAGCGCTTCCATCTCAGAAACGTGCTTGCTTAGCGGTTCACCTTTCGCGCCACAAACACGATTTCGTCCTAAAGTTTTGGCTTGATACAAAGCCTTGTCTGCTCGACGATAGGTTTGCTCAACCGAACGATTGATTGCCGTAATGCCACCACTGACCGTGATGCCCAATACACTTTTCGACTGAATGATTTCTTTCAGCCGGTAAATCGCTTCAAACGCGTTTCGAGTATTGGTCTCAGGCATAATGATGGCAAACTCTTCTCCCCCAACACGTGCAACAATATCAGTTTCACGACACTCCGACTTCATCAATCTAGCGAGGTCTTTGAGTACGACATCGCCCACATCATGACCGTGCTGGTCGTTGATTTGTTTGAAATGGTCAATATCTATGATGGCTAAGGTGGCATTAGAAAACCCATATCGACCGGCGATGTTTGCGTAGCGAGCTAATTCTTCGTCAAAACGACGACGGTTCCAGCATGCCGTTAAAGGATCTTTTTCTGCTAAGCTCTTTAATTTGCTCTCTAGTCGAGCACGATGACTAACATCTCGAAAACTCACGACATAACGATCTCGCGTACCTACCCCCACTTTATAATGTGTGATGTGCACATCTAACGTTAAGTGGTCTCCAAAACGATTGGTCACTTTGATCTCGTCTTTCCAATTCGCTTTAGCGCCCAACTTAGTAAGTGCTTCATTTAATGGACGAAAGCCAAACTGCTTTAGATTTTCACCATTTAATTGTTCACTTGTGTACCCCGTCAGCCTCAAGAAACTTTTGTTGACGTAGTCTACTCGCAAATATTGATCAAGAATCACCACACCAATGACTGAGTGAGCAGCAATACTGGCAATCTTTTCATCAATTCGTTCGCTCTCAAGATAATAATTACGAATAACCATCAATAACCCGATGGCAAAAAGCATCAGTGCCTGCCAACTGTAATCATACGTAAGTGTGTAAATACCCCAGCCGGTTATCGTCAACAGATAAACAATGGGCAGCAACTTCCGTTTGTTGTCGTTAGTAAATTGTCTCGCATTCATGACGTATGCTCCGAATAATTCAATGAGCAGAGGTTATTCAATTCGGAGAATAGAAATTTACCAATTCGCGCCACTGGTTTATCGCTAACCTCGCTCTGACAAAACAGACAAAGTGATTGATTGTTCGCAAATGTCGCTTAATGGCAATTTTTGTTATCCATTTCTCCCTACCTTATTCGTCAACTTATTTGAATTAGGAAACAGAAATGAAAGCACGCAATGCCCTTTTAATCTTATTGACGAGCACAATTGGCTTTAACGCTTACGCGATTACAGACGCCAGCAAGATCGGTGCGAATGCAGGAGCAATGAGTTATTGCTACGACCACGTCGCCTCTGGCAAAGACAAATCGAAATACCGTTTGTTGAAGCTGAAAACACTGGAAGAGTATCAAGACCTAGACAGCGGTGACCGAGCCAGAGCTTTGGTAATGAAGAAAGCCGCCGAAGATGGCGAATACCTTGGTGACCCGTTAGATAAATCTCGCTGTAACAGCTTAAGAAAAATGTTGTTCGTAAAATATTAGTCGATCAAGTGTCCGACAAAGCCATCACTGTTTAGTGGTGGCTTTTTTGTATCTGTAATCCACTCATCATAAATTCACCTTGGTTATTTATAACCATTCCAAGCAATACTCATTTTCTATCTTTACGTGCGAGGTGGCGCCAAATGGTAAGTCCCTAATCTCACTTATTCCTACTATGTCGCTACAGGGTATGCATTGAGCGACAGGAGTCCCCCACTTAAAAATGAGAGACCAACATGACTTACGCAGAGTTCAAACAAACTGATTTACACACGTGCCTTACTGTTGCTGGCGAATTGATGGTAACGATTGGTAAAGTTGCTTTTAAAGCCGTAAAAATTCTAAGCAAAGCCTTTGGCTGGTTGGTAATCAAAACCTATCGTTATGTGATGAAGTAAGCCCTACAAGTCCTTTCACCAAAACCTTTTTAGTCCGAACCGCGCCTTATTTAAGGCGCGTTTTTTTGTTTGCCTTGTTTGTATTTCATCAACCCTTTTATGCTTTACCCAAGTAGCCTTGAGATGCTTGGGACATCTCCTTCCCCTATCTTTTTTCTTTACGCACGCCAGCTAATAACCAGCCAGTAACGATGTCGCTCTAAGAGATGAAATCTCTGCCTCTGTCTTCTCCTATACCGCTTAATTTATGGTGTTCTCCCTTCGACACTCCCGTGGTAGAACATTACTAAACTCAATGCTAGAAGAACACAAAGGCGCTCTCGATAGCCAATACGGATGAGTTTAAAATGGGCACGATGGTTTAACACGAGTAGATGTTGGCAGTAAGAACCAAATGGATGAAGCCAACAATAGATTAGCCGAGAAGGTTTTTGAAAAGTGACATACACTCTAATCCCAAGACGCAAAAAAGGCGCTCGATGAGCGCCTTTGAAAACAGGATAACTTGTTTATAATGTGTTCTTATAAACCACACCATCTTTCATGATGACTTTCTTAGTTTCGTCTTTCATTACACAATCAACACCCTCAAGTGGATTCCCGTCGACGATAAGTAAATCTGCATACGCACCTTCCACAATTTGACCTAATTTGCCTTCTTGATAAGGGTGTTTGTAAGTCGACAATTCAAACAAACGACCACAGTTTGAAGTTGCCATGCGCAGTGCAGTGATGGTGTCGAACGTTTTTTCAATCGCACCAAGCTCTTGCATCTGACTTTCATGAACGTTTGCTTTACCGACACAGTCAGTACCAAACGCTAGGTTTTGAATATCGTATTTCTTGATAAGCTCAGCAGACTTAAACATTGCCTTACCAACGCGTTCTGTCTTGCGGTAAGTCTCTTCGTTTGGCAGCGGGATCTTACGCTCCGCAATCAGTGATGACGTGAAGTATGACGGAACAAGCCAAATGCCTTTCTCTTTTACAATTTGAGCGATTTCATCGTCCATAATAGTAGCGTGCTCAAAGGACATTACCCCTGCTTCTGCTGCACGTTTCATCGCTGGTGCTGTGTGAATATGAGCCGCGACATAGGTACCATAGTCGCTTGCTGCTTCCACCGCTGCTTTCATTTCATCTAACGTGTATTGCAACGTATCCAGCGGGTCGAAGGTAGAGGATGCACCGCCACCTGCCATCACCTTGATTTGGGAAGCACCCATGAACAGTTGCTCACGAACAGCTTTCAATACTTCTGCACGACCATCCGCGACTTTAAACGCGCCCGTTTTCATCAGTGGCGAGTCTTCATGACCGCTCGCTAGACGTTCTTGCGCTTGGTTTTGGCGGTAGTCTGAGTGACCACAAGTTTGCGAAATCGCCGCCATACAAGGCAAAATTCGAGGACCTTTGGCGTAACCTTTATCGATGCTGTTTTTCAAGCCCAGTGTGTTGCCAGCAACATCACGAATGGTCGTAAAGCCACGCATCAACATCTCTTCAGAAATTCTCGCAGAACGAATCGCAATCTCTTCTCTCGTCATACCATCTAGCTCATTAAAGCCTGCTGAAAGCGTGATGTGTACGTGCGCATCAATCAAGCCTGGCATCACCGTTTTGCCTTCTGCATCGATGATTTGCTCAGCATTCGAGTCATCCACTTTCCCGATTTGTGTGATTAAGTTGTTTTCAATCAGAAGGTCCACGTTCTTCAGAAGTTGCTCATCCACACCGTTAAACACGTTTGCATTTTTAATTACGATACTCATGGTTTCTATCTCCGAGTCAGTTGTCTCAATACAGGTACATCATATCGAGCGGTTGAGAAATAGAATTGCCATTTCACGACAAGTGCACATTCTTGGTCTAAGCAGTGAATCAACAACAACCAGAAAAAGTGCCGGAGTAGAAGTGTTAGATGCTAAGGAAGGAGACAAACAAAAAAACTCTGACCAAGAATTGTCAGAGTTTTTTTAGTTCACAGTAATCAGTGAGTGGCTTGGAGATGCTGCTCTACGTTGAGTTGAAGTTGATGGATTTGATCAATCGCACTAGGCGTACCTTTCGCGAAATCGAAAGGCTCATTATTCAGTGCGCACACCGTCCCAATAACTTCACCTTTAAAGGTGATTGGCACACCGTAATACACACCGAGACCAAATTTCACTAAGTCTTCATTGCCCTTCCACTCTTCATCCATACTTGCATCCGCCACCAGCAACGGCTGTGCAGTATCAACGACGCGTTCGCAGTACAACTCATGACAACCTTGTTGATTACTTTTAGGACCAGCATCACCAACGTGGTAAATAGGTTGCTCATTCGCCGCAAACACCACCATTTGATCCGGCTTAGATTCCATAATCAATAAGGAATGCAGTTGAAACTGATGGGCGATATTTTCGAGTTGAGCTGTCAGCTCATCACGATAATTGGCTAATTTGATAAAAGGCATCGTATTTCTTACTCCTATAGATAGCTATTCACTTAAATCCGTTTTCTTATGGGCTAACTGATACTTCACGGCATTGTCGTAACCCATGTATTTACCAAGCTTTTTCTCCGGCACCGAAGTCAGATCCACGACAATCAAACCATCTAGCGTATAGTTAAACGCTGGGTCGACATTAAAGCAGACTAACTTGCCATTCATGCTCAGGTACTGTTTGAGAAGCACCGGAATTCCCATACCACGTTCAAGACGACTGAGCACTTTGGATAACAAAGGCAACTGAGAGAGTGAGCTCAACATATCCGGTCGCCAAAATTCTTGATCGTTTCTCTCTAAAGGCGTTGTTGGCGAAACCAATTTGGCTTTCTCATTATCGTAATAATGAACCGACATAACGGAGGCGATGAGCTGCCTTGCCACTGGGCTATAATCGTTGCTGATGCTTACGGGACCAAAGAGATGGGTGTACTTTGGGTTGCGCTGAACAAAAGACGCAATGCCCTTCCACAATAAAAGCAATGAATGCATGTTGCGTTGGTATTGCTTCGCAACCACCGAGCGCCCCAGCTCAATCGAGCAACCTAGAGTTTTGATAAACGCTTTATCATATTTGAACAAACTGGTTGAATAGAGGGCATGAATTCCGCCTTGTTCAATCAGCTCATCAACCAGACCTAAACGATAAGCACCCACAAGTTCTCGGTTGGTTTTATGCCAAACAAAGAGCTGATGGTAGTTGGGATCAAAGAGGTCGACATCACAGCTCAAGCCGCTGCCTTCTCCAACATCTCTAAAGCTTTCTTCTCGTACGCGCCCAATCTCACGCATCATTTGCGGCATTTTTGGTGTAGGCGCACAGTACACTTCAAAATCAGCCTGCTCTAATAATTTAAACTCAGACAGATCCAGAAGTTCATTTTCTAAAGTCTCTGTAAGAATAGGCGCAATTATTGGTTCTGCATGAAGAGTTTGTTGAGTGAGCTCCTTGCGACTGTCCATACTTCCCATTAAATAGGTGTTCAAACGGAAGTACTGGGTAATATCTTCATCATTTTCAAACCCTTGTATCTCGCGATAAGGGATTGGATTGCCGATTGAAACAGAAATGATCTCACCCGACTTATTGAGAAGTTCTCGTCCCAGCAGTGCCGTTCTAAGAAGCGGATGAATTCTCCCAGCTTGATAAAATAATTTGCTGTTCATACCACTAATAAACAAAGGCACAGTCGTCGCTTGAGCATGCTTAACAAATTTTGCTACTGAGTGGCTCCATGTTTTATCAGTGATTTTATTTTCACTGGCTTGCCAAGAAGAGACTTCTCCAGCAGGGAAGATAATCAACACCCCACCTTCTTTGAGATGTTGGTTCGCCGCTTTAATTGCTCGTCGATTGGTTTGCTTTGCCTTTTCACCACCAAACACATCAACACCAATAAACAATTCATCCAGCTCAGGAATTCGCTTTAACAGTTCGTTAGCAAGCACTTTGACATCCTTGCGCACTTGGGAAATCAAGGAAGCTAAAATGATCCCTTCAATTCCACCAAACGGATGGTTAGCAACAACCAAAACCGAGCCATCACTGGGAATATTCTCTAAGCTGCCATGTTGAACTCGATATTGAGTACCAATTCGAGCAAGCGCTTCATGCATAAATGAATGACTATCTTCAGGTAACGGTTCTTGCTTGTACAAGGAATCTAACTTGGAAAGCCCAGTAGCCCACTCGACAACAGACTCACCTATTCCAAATGGCGTTTTTCTTGATAACCGGAAAGGACTTTCAACCATATTAGGCTCCTTTCATTAGCAAGGTGTTTGTAAAAGAGCCCTGAGCTCTAATATCGCGAATGGTTAAGAAAATAGCGGATAGCCAAACAAGGCAAGCCATACCGAATAGCAATCCACCATCATTACCTATCACTTCGCCCGTAGCGCTAAATTCAGGCATTACAACACCTAGCGGCGTAAACAAGTGGAATAAAATGGCTCCGGTCATAATCCCAACGGTCATTGTTGAACCAACACCATGGAAACGAGTAAACAGTAAAATGGCTGCAATTAACTCAGCAATCCCAATTAAATACCCGCCATAAACGCCAAACCAATGAATCCCTGACCATTCTCCTAACGTGCCAAAAATATGATCGGTTTCATATGAACCAGTAAACTTAAAAAATAATGATTGAATAAAAACGAAAGCAATAAAAATCGAAGGTATATGTTTCTTTGGAATAAATGTCATGAGATGAACCTTATTATTTCTGAGTCTTATTACTGCTGAATCAATGTTGGCCAGTTTTTATCGGCTGCAGCAATATGTCCTGCGCGGTCATCATCCCACCACTGCTTCACTTCTGCGTCGTAATTTAGATACAGCTTGCCATCAACAATTGCCCATTGTTTAGGATCCGCAGGGGCAAAATCATTTTTAGCGGATACCGCCCATGCACAATAGCCACCATACTGTGGCGCATAAGCTTCTGGATTTTCTATAAATTTATTTAAATTATCTTGAGAAGAAAAATACCAGTCTGCCCCTTTGTATTCAGTTTTCCAGTTACTGTTTCCTTTCACAGGCTGACCTTCTGTAAAATAGGAGACCGTGTCATAACCGCTTAATGCCTTATTACTAAAAAATCCGGTATAAATTTCATCTTCCGCAAAAGAAGAGAAGCTGATTAATACCATCAGTAATGCGAATAATTTTCTCATCATTAAATTCCTTATTCGGAAATACGTTCTATCGAGGTATTGCCCTCACTAAGAAGGCATATTCACTGCGTGATTTATTTGGTGCTAATAAAAAGACAGGACAAATGATATAAAAATTACAAAGAATTGAAAATTAAATAAGAAAAGTACTGAATAACTGTTTTACGGCGTGAAGTTGAATAACAGATGTCCCCATTCATCACCCGTTGTTGGGGTATCCATACCCAAATAACCTCAAGATACTTGGGTATAGATCAATGCTTTTAGTCTGTCATCGGGTACAGCTGCGTCAGGACTTTCTCTTCTCGCCATGCTTGAATGAGAGCACCCAGTGTCGGCGTTTGATGCCCTCGCAGCTTCTGCTTTGATCCGATTTGATAAAGTAATCGGTACTGCTTTAGCAATGTGGCGAAGATATGAGTTAGTGGTGTATCGCTATCCCAGATATGTGCCGCTTCACTGCTCGCACCATTAATCTCTAAGATATCAAAATGTTCACCATTCATTAGAGCATGAATATCTTTAAACTTGATATCCAATCGCCCGTAGTGGAATCCATTAAAATCCCCTAGCACTTGATCGAGCTTCTTTTCCAGCTCTTGCGTAATGAATCGGTTACCATCACGAAAAATGGCACCACGTGAATGGCTTCCTGCAAAGGCTAGTTGAAATTCTTCACCTTTCGCGACGATCACTTCTAATTGCTCACTGTGCCTTGGTAAATAAAGGTGCTGTAACTTACCAGCCCTTGGACACTTCTCGATAAGCTGCTTAAGCGTAGACTGCCCATCACCAATCACTCGAGGGGAATATTTTAATGTCAGTGAGATGATTTTCCCTCGGGTTTCGCCTGGCTGCCTGACGTAAAATACCCCAGCTTCAGCGCTGTAGTCTGATTTCTTCTGTAACAGGAAACGTCCATCAACGGGAAACGTTTTAATGTAGCTTCTTAGCTGTTCATCTGAACGCAATAACTTCACGCCAGCACCACGGCAACCAAGATCAGGTTTCGCCACCAATGGATACTCTAAACTCGATCGTTTTAGCTGCTGTGTTGCGTCTTCTAAAGCAGTTTCAAGCTGTTCATGCGTCTTAGTTAATGTGATAAAAGGCAATATCCACTGCTTAGTTTTGTCTCCCGAAGAAGCGAAAATGTCATGCTTGGACTCCCCCACCATACCGCTTAACTTGATTGAAGGGTTTGCGATCAAAGGTAATGCCCAATCTCGGTGGATAGCGCTGAGGACCGCGCTTTGAATCACCACGGGTGTATAAAAAAACCAAGCTGGTAAAAACTCAAACGGAGAGACTACTCGCTTTGGTTCTTGAAGAATGGGCATACCGGCATTAACCATTCCGTTTGGGATCATTTCAACGTGGGCGAGTTTCACCATATGTGTTCCTTAACAATGTTTTTGAAATCAGTTTGTTGAGCAGCAACATTACGACCAATCCAATCGGAATCAACAAAGTGTTTATTTGATGTTGTTGAAGCCATTGCATGCTGCCTAGTTGGAAGAAAGAGCCAAAAATCAACGCAGTCCATAAACTCGTCGCGCTTAACACGGCGATGAGAAACTTCATTTTGGGCACATCCAAAAATCCGCTAAGCGTAAACCCTACGGTTCTTAATCCGGGAATAAACCGAACGATGAATAACGTAATGAAAGCTTTACGATGAAGTGTGCGTCGCACGCGCCTAGCACGTTGATATCGAAGCAAGCGATAGCGGAAAAAACGTACCTTTTGTGCCAATTTCCCCAGCCAATAAAGCCCTATGTCTCCTGTGGCGATACCTGTAAAAATCGCCAATAACGCAAGAGGTGTTGGCATCACTTGCTCTACCGCTAAAGTAGCGGCAGTAACGATAGCCAAATCTTCAAGTAAGTATGACAACAATACGACTCCGAGAAATAGCATCGACAGAGGCACATTGCCTTGATACAGCCAAGCTTCTAACGTTGCCACTTCACTCATATTCTCTGTCCCATTGCTATTCACTCGTCATTCAAGGCCTCTACGAGATGATTTTTCGATCCATATTGATGAACAGAAATAACTAGAGGCTATGGTTAAAGACAGGATCATCAGTAACAAAATTTCACTGCAATACAGAGAAAGTCGATAACGCCCAACGTTGTTGCGTCAGTCGAAT